>DQAA01000338.1 GCA_003523465.1 Pseudomonas sp. | reverse complement strand
CCTGCTGCTGGGCACCGGCCTGACCTACCGCAAGCTGGGCGACAACAACGTCGCCATCGAGCGCAGCCAGTCCCAGGCCATCGCCCTGAAACAGGTGACCGTCAGCGCCACCCGCAGCGCCCAGGACGTCAGCCAGGTGCCAAGCACCGTCAGCGTGCAGACCCGCGAGCAGCTCGACCGCCAGAACGTGAAGAACATCAAGGACCTGGTGCGCTATGAACCGGGCGTCTCGGTCAGCGGCACCGGCCAGCGCAGCGGCCTGAACGGCTACAACATCCGCGGCATCGACGGCGAGCGGGTACTGACCCAGATCGACGGCGTGGCGATTCCCGACAGCTACTTCTTCGGCCCCTACGCCCAGACCCAGCGCAACTACGTCGACCCGGAAATCGTCAAGCGCGTGGAAATCCTCCGCGGCCCGGCATCGGTCCTGTACGGCAGCAACGCCATCGGCGGCGCGGTGAGCTACTTCACCCTCGACCCGGACGACATCATCAAGCCCGGCCAGGACGTCGGCGCGCGGCTCAAGACCGGCTACAGCTCGGCGGACGACAGCTGGCTGAAATCCGCCACCGTCGCCGGTCGCCAGGGCGAGTTCGACGGCCTGCTGCACCTGAGCCGTCGCGACGGCCACGAGACCGAATCCTACGGTGAAACCGGCGGCACCGGCCTGAAGCGTACCGAGGCCAACCCGGAAGACGTGCAGACCACCAACGTGCTGGCCAAGCTCGGCTGGAACTACGCCGACGACGCGCGCATCGCCCTGACCTACGAGCACTACAAGGACGACCGCGACCTCGATCAGAAAAGCTCCGTCGGCGGCCCGTTCACCCCTAGCCCGCTGAACTTCTACCAGAACCGTACCGGCAGCGACGTGGTCACCCGCGAGCGCTTCGGCATCGCCCACGACTTCGCCCTGGACAGCCTCCTGGCCGACAACGTGAAGTGGAGCCTGAACTACCAGATCGGCAAGACCGACCAGCGCACGGAAGAGATCTACCGGCCGATGGTCTACACCCTCTATCGCGACCGCAAGACCACCTACAAGGACCGCCAGTGGATCCTCGACGCCCAGGCCGACAAGGCCTTCAGCATCGGTGAAACCGAGCACCTGCTGACCTACGGCGCCACCTTCAAGCAGAACAAGGTGACCGGCTCGCGCAGCGGTACCGCGACCTGCCTGACCACCGGTTTCGGTTGCGTGACCGGACGTCCGCTGGCCTCCAGCGCGCTGGTGGAAGTCAGCGATTTCCCGGATCCGACGGTGAAGACCTACAGCGTCTTTGCCCAGGATGAAATCCGCTGGAACCAGTGGACCTTCCTGCCGGGTGTGCGCTACGACCAGACCCGCCTGACGCCCCACGTCACCGACGAGTTCCTGCGCGGCATCGGCTCGACCAACGAGCCGATCAACACCGACGAGAAAAAATGGCACCGCGTCTCGCCCAAGTTCGGCCTGACCTATGCCTTCGACGACAACTACACCTGGTACGGCCAGTACGCCGAAGGCTTCCGTACCCCGACCGCCAAGGCCATGTACGGCCGCTTCGAGAACCCTGGCCTGGGCTACAGCGTGCAGGGCAACCCGAACCTGGAACCGGAAAAGAGCAAGAGCTACGAGACCGGTCTGCGCGGCAACTTCGACGCGGGCAACTTCGATGTGGCGGTGTTCTATAACAAGTACCGCGACTTCATCAACGAAGACGCCGTGCAGGGCTCCAACGTCGGCCAGAGCTTCGAGGCCAACAACATCAAGCACGCCACCATCAAGGGTGCCGAGTTCAAGGGTCGCCTGAACCTCGACGCCTTCGGCGCGCCGAACGGCCTCTACACCCAGGGCTCGCTGGCCTATGCCTGGGGCAAGAACGAAGACACCGGCAAGCCGATCAACAGCGTCAACCCGCTCACCGCAGTCATGGGGCTGGGGTATGAGCAGGAGCAGTACGGCGGCTTGCTCAGCTGGACCCTGGTCAAGCGCAAGAACCGTGTCGACGACACCACCTTCTTCGCCCCGGACGGCACCAGCAAGCAGTTCCGCACACCGGGCTACGGCGTGCTGGACCTGAGCGGCTTCTACAAGGTGACCGACGATGTAACGGTGAATGCCGGCCTGTACAACCTGACCGACAAGAAGTACTGGCAGTGGGATGACGTGCGTGGCTACGACGGCATCGGCGAAGCGGGTGCGACTGCACCGGCCAACCTCGATCGCCTGACCATGCCGGGCCGCAATTTCGCGATCAATGTGGTCTGGGATATCTGATCACGATCTGAAGGCCTGCCTATTCCCCTGTGGGAGCTGGCTTGCCAGCGAAAACCATGGGTATCTACACATCTTTCGCCCAGGCTCGGATGGTGGGCCTGCTCAGGATTTGTAGGAGCGTGGCTTGCCCGCGAAGGACCGCAAAGCGGCCCTAGTGTGGTGTTTCGCAAGTAAAACTCATATTTTTCGGCTTAGCGCCTCGGCTGCACGGCCGACGCTCGCCAAGATGTCATCGGCCTTTCGATGCCAGCGAAAGGGTCGAGGGTTGGCGTTATGAGTGGACAGGTAGTACTCAATAGACTCCTCCAGATCCTTCACGCTGGTATGTGCCTGGCGCTTGATCCACTTCTCGCTCAGCGTCGAGAAGAAGCGCTCCACCAGATTCAACCAAGATGCCGAAGTAGGTGTGAAATGCACTTGGTAGCGCGAATGCGCTGCCAACCACGCTTTCACTTTGTCGGTCTTGTGTATCGCGTAGTTGTCCATGACCAAACGAACTGGCATGTCCTCTGGCACGTTGGCGTCCACCTCTTTGAGGAAAGCGAGAAACTCCGTACTTAGATGGTGGCGCTTCAATCTTCCGATGACTTCACCCGTAGCGATATCCAACGCCGCGAACAACGATGTAGTTCCGTGGCGCTTGTAGTCGTGAGTGCGAGTGACGGGTTTGCCCGGGGCAAGAGGTAAGCCTGGCTGGGTGCGGTTCAGCGCCTGAATCTGGCTTTTCTCGTCGATACAGAGCACCAGGGCCTTGTCGGGCGGGTTGAGATAGAGCCCGACAATATCGTGGACCTTGTCGACGAACAGAGGATCAGTCGAAAGCTTGAAAGTCTTTTCCAGGTGAGGCTTCAGGCCGAAGGCATGCCATATCGCATGACGCTGGCTGGAGAAATCCCGGTTGCCTGACTCATCGAGCGAGTGCTCCAGTGACTGGCGTCTTCGGGTTTGGATTGCAGCGCCTGATTGACCACGGCCTGTACTTGTTCATCGGTAATGCTGCGAGGCCGGCCTGAACGATGTTCGTCATTTAAACCATCGAGTCGCAGCCGACTGAATCGCACTCGCCAACGCGAAACCGTGTGCACGCCAATGCCGAGCCTGCGGGCGATCGAGGTACCTGACTCTCCACCTGCGCACGCCAAGATGATTTCGGCGCGAATGCGGGATTCAGCAGGGCCTTTACGCTGTCGGGAGCGACGAAGCAGTTCGAGGTGTTCTTCGTCGCTCAGCTCAATCGGGGCAGGAGGTCGGCCGGTTTTCATATCGTTGCTCCAGGGCATTTCTAATGCTGAAAGCCTAGACCAAAATATGAGCGTTACTTGCGAAACACCACACTAGGCACTGTACGAAAAGAGATGTCGTAAACACCGCCGGCAGCAGGCCAATGTGACCATGGCCGCATAACTTGTTGCGAGCTTGCAGTAACGCGTAGCCAGCCGGCGGTGCTCTTTCAGCCAGCCAAACAGGCGCTCGATGACGTTGCGCTCTCGGTACTTTGGCTTGTCGAATAGCCGCGGTAGACCGGGCTTGGGCTTGCGCTTCATGACTCGGTAAGGAATGACAGGCTGCATGCGATAGCGATCGCAGTACTTCCTGAGCGATTCAGCGTCGTACCCCTTGTCAGCTACCAGTTTGCGGCAACGCTTGCGAGGTCTGCCCCAGCCGGTAGACACCTGGACACCATCAAGTAGCGGTTG
>DQAA01000547.1 GCA_003523465.1 Pseudomonas sp. | reverse complement strand
TCAGCACCTGGCCCTGGACGATTGCCTGCACGCTATCGGCATCCCTCCCGCCATCGGCGGAAAACGCCAGGGTCGCGCTGGTCTCGCCGGCGGCGATCGCACCCAGCCACTGGGCCTTCAACAATGGATTGCTGCCCAGCAGCAGCGCCGGGGTGGCCAGGCAACTGGTGGCGAACAGCGGCGAGCCGAGCAGGAAGCGCCCGCACTGTTCCAGCAGCAAGGCCAGTTCGACAAAGCCCAGGCCCATTCCACCATGCACCTCGGGCACCATCAGCGCCGGCCAGTACAGCTCCTGGCCAATGCGCCGCCACAACTCGGGGTCGTAGCCTTCCGCCCGTGCCATGCCTTCGCGCACCGCCAGTGAATCGCTGGCCTGGGCAAGAAAGCGCTCGGCGCTGTCGCGGATCATCAATTGCTCTTCGGTAAAGGCGAACTCCATGAGGACTGTCTCTGTGACTCGAAAGATCAGCCAGTCTAGGGTTGGCACTTTTGCCCTCGAATCCTTGAAACGGACTAGGTGAAACGGTGCTCCCCTAATCGAGATCCAGGCACCGCGCAACTGGCAAAAATGACTGGCAGCGCCACGGCGGGCTTATGGGGAAACGGTCTGATCGATGAAAGCCGGCGGATTTACGCTTGAGGAAACAGCCCCCAGATGGCCCGTCGAGAAGGTGTGACATGCAAACGACCCCGCCCGGCATTTTCTTCAATGACCTGCCGCCGAAAAACGACCTCAAGGGCTCGCTCGAAGGCAGCGTATGGCTGGCCCAAGGGACCGTGCTGCCATCCCCGGCCAGCGCGCTGGCAGGCGATGTGCAGCCGCGGCTCNNCAGTGTCCTGCAGGACAACGCCGTCTGCGTGCACGTGCTCGACGGCAATGGCGCGATCCTTTATTCCAGCGACCTGAATGCGCCCTCGGCATTGCCACCGGTAGCCGCCGGCGGCGTTTCCAGCGGCGGCGTCGGGATCGCCTATGGCAAGGACTTCTGGAGCACCACCGTGCCCTGGAACCATGTACTTCCGGGCATGACCTTGCGGTTCCAGAGCGGAAAGCTGATCGGCAGCCATGAGCGGATTGCGGTCGGGGCACCCGGGGAACTGCTGCTGCATACCGTGGACATCGGCATGCTGGCGCCGAACAGGAACGTGTTCAGCAGCAGCTTCAGCAGCGAGGACCAGCGCCAGTATTTCCAGCAGATCCCGTGCAGCCGCTTGCTGGTCAACCAGTATGAGGCGGTGCACTGGACCGAAATCATGCTGCCGGACGGCACGCTCTACACCGACAGGTCCAGCGCCAAAGCCGATGTTCATGAAGGGGACCTGCGCCAGCGGATCGGCAAGGAACTGATCTCCCTGGGCATCAACAACGCCAACTACGGCATCCACAGTTCGCCCGGCAAGGGCGAGAGCGGGCTGAACAAGGTGTACGCCGTCGCGCAACTTACCGCCCACACCTCGGTGGGCAACTACACCCAGGGCGTGGTCAACCACGGCATGTCCGGGGGCGGCAGCATCGTTACCCTGCTGGCTTGCCGGGGCAACGAGTTCAGCCACGAACTGGGCCACAACTTCGGTCTCGATCACTATCCGGCCGGCTTCAAGGGCTCGGTCCACCGCCCGGCGGGCTGCATCAACTCGACCTGGGGCTGGGACAGCGAGCGCAATGTGTTCCTGCCCAACTTCAAGCAGGCCGAAGGCGGCGAGGAGGCCTGTTACAAGCTGGAATGCCAGGCGCCGTTCCACGGGCATGCCTTCGGCCATGACGCGATGGCCGGCGGCAAGCCGTACGCGGCCGCCGCCAATGGCTATACCCTGCACACCCCCTGGGTGCTCGATACCATCCAGCGCTTTTTCGAAAGCAAGGCGGTGTTCAGCAGCGCTTCTGCAACGGGCTATCTGAAGTGGAACGAGGCGACCGCGTCGATGGAGGAGTGGGCCGAGTTCCACTACGCCGAGCCGGCCGAGGTCAACCTGCAATCGATGACCGCGCTGGTGGCCCGTTACCGCCTGGTCGAGGTGTCGATGTACAACGGCCACTTCACCAGCCACACCTATATCCCGCCGGCGAATGCCGGGAACAAGGGCCATGGCGTGCAGGTCGTGCACCAGGCGAGCTGGGACAACACCCTGCATGTGAATGACGGCACCGTCACCCTCAAGGACGGCGACGTGCTCAGGTATGAATCCAACGGCAAGCAATGGCTGCAGGTGCCGGACTTCTCCTTCAATGTGGTGCGCAAGCCCGCGCAACACGGGGTGCCGGTGACCACCTTGCTCGGCTACTACGACCCCGCCGGCAGCCTGCCGGACTATCTCTATCCGGCGCTGCATGGTGCCTACGGCCATGTCGCCGCCGCCGATCGCCAGGTCGAGGCGCAGGTCGGCAAGTGCCATCTGCAGGTGAAGAATGCCAAGGGCCAGGTGCAGCGCTACGTGTTGCGCGCGACCCGTGCGGATGCCAGCGTGATGAATGCCTTTCATATCAATGTGGCGCAGGCCTTCGCCCCGACCACCATCACCCTGTTCCGTGAGGGTGAAGCCGTGCTGAGCCGGGACCTGTTGCGGCCTGCCGGAGGGACCCGGTTCGGCACCTATGGCCAGCAGTAGTCCTTCCCGCAGCCCGCAGCCCGCGTAGTCTCAACGGACGATGATGCCCCGCGTCCGCCTCTGCACAATCACCTCGACACCGCATTCAGCCATCGAGGAACAGGGGCATGATCGAGATTCGTGGGTTGGGCTATTTCGTCGCGCAGATCGAAAACCTCAGCCAGTGGCAGCGCTACGCCGAGGACGTGCTCGGCATGCAGGTACGGCAGGCGCCCCACGGCGGCCTGTACCTGAAGATGGACGAGCGGCCGTTCCGCATGCTGATCGTCGAGNNTATGTGGCGTCTGGTTGGGAGCTTGCTTCCGAGCAGGCATTCGACGCTGCACTCAAGCACCTCGATAGACAAAACATCGAATGGCAGGCCGGCACCGCCGCCGAGATCGAACAGCGCGGCGTGCAGGCGCTGGTGGCAGTCACCGACCCGTCCGGCAACCGCCATGAGCTCAGCTGGGGCCATCGTTCCGACTGCCAGCCGTTCGTCTCGCCCCAGGGCGTGCCGCGTTTCATCACCGGCGACATGGGCCTGGGCCACACCGTGC
>DQAA01000261.1 GCA_003523465.1 Pseudomonas sp. | reverse complement strand
ACGGGCTTCCTCGCTGACGCTCGGGGCGATGATGACTTCGACGAACTGACGCTCGACGATGGCGCGGGCGGTTTCGCCGTCCAGTTCGCGGTTGAAGGCGATGATGCCGCCGAAGGCCGATTCGGTGTCGGTGGCGTAGGCCAGCTCGTAGGCCTGGCGAATGCCGCCTTCAGGGCTGACGGCCACGCCGCACGGGTTGGCGTGCTTGACGATGACGCAGGCCGGCTTGACGAAGCTCTTCACGCATTCCAGCGCGGCGTCGGTGTCGGCCACGTTGTTGTACGACAGTTCCTTGCCTTGCAGCTGGACGGAGGTGGCGATGCCGGTTTCCGAAGGCTTGGCCTCGACATAGAACGCCGCGCTCTGGTGCGGGTTCTCGCCGTAGCGCATTTCCTGGGCCTTGATGAACTGGCTGTTGAAGGTGCGCGGGAATTCGCTGCGGCCTTCGGTCGACAGGGTCTCGGCGGCCTGGTTCACGGTGCCCATGTAGTTGGCGATCATGCCGTCGTAGGCGGCAGTGTGTTCGAACGCCTTGAGCATCAGGTCGAAACGCTGGGCGTAGGTCAGGCCACCGGCCTTGAGGCTTTCCAGGACGCTGGCGTAGTCGCTGGCGTTGACCACGATGGCCACGTCCTTGTGGTTCTTGGCCGCGGAGCGAACCATGGTCGGGCCGCCGATATCGATGTTCTCGATGGCGGTCGGCAGGTCGCAGCCCGGCTTGGAGATGGTGGCTTCGAACGGGTACAGGTTGACGGCGACCAGGTCGATCGGCTTGATCCCGTGCTCCTGCATGATGGCGTCGTCAGTGCCGCGACGACCGAGGATACCGCCGTGGATTTTCGGGTGCAGGGTCTTGACCCGGCCGTCCATCATTTCCGCGAAGCCGGTGTAGTCGGCGACTTCGACCGCGGCGACGCCGTTGTCCTGGAGCAGCTTGAAGGTGCCGCCGGTAGACAGGATCTCGACGCCAAGGCCTTGCAGCTCACGGGCGAATTCGAGGATCCCGGTCTTGTCGGAAACGCTGATCAAGGCACGGCGGATCGGCAGGCGGGTAGTCTGGTCGGTCATTTCAGATTCCATAACGCGGTGGAGTCAGCAAAAAAGGCGACCTCACTGGGAGTCGCCTTTTTGGTTGGGGTTCTTGCTTACAGCAGGTCGTACTGCTTGAGTTTCTTGCGCAAGGTGCCTCGGTTGAGTCCGAGCAGCTCGCTGGCCTTTGTCTGGTTGCCCTTGACGTAGTTCATCACGCTTTCGAGCAGGGGTGCCTCGACTTCCGAGAGCACGAGGTTGTACACGTCCGTGACGGCCGCACCTTCGAGGTGGGCGAAATAGTTGTGCAGCGCCTTCTCCACGCTTCCGCGAAGGGTCTGGCCCTCTTCGCTGGGGGTATTGAGGTGCTGTTTCAGGTTGACGTTGTCGCTCACGGGCGTTGTTCCACTCACTAAAGTCTCGGTCATCATCGTCATGCGGCCACCCCTTGTCCGTCCTCTGTCCCAAGGCTCTGTTCGCGTTCACGGAAGAACTGGCGAACGTCGGCGCATTGCGCGTATGTGTCTTCCAAACGATTGAACCGGGCGCGAAACTCACGAGCCCCCGGTAACGTTGCCAGGTACCAGCCAACGTGCTTGCGGGCGATACGCACGCCCATTACATCGCCGTAGAAGGCATGCAGCGCTGCCAGGTGTTCCAGCAGAATCCCTTCCACTTCGCCCAGCTTCGGCGCCGGCAAGGTCTCGCCGGTGCGCAGGTAATGCTCGATCTCGCGAAAGATCCAGGGTTGCCCCTGGGCGGCACGGCCGATCAGCAGGCCGTCGGCGCCGGTGCTGTCGAGTACCTCGCGGGCTTTGCGTGGCGAGGTGATGTCGCCATTGGCGAACACCGGGATCGACACCGCCTGCTTGATCATCGCGATGGTTTCGTACTCGGCTTCNNTTCGCCGGTGTACAGGTCGGCGCGCGTGCGGCCATGTACGGCCAGCGCCTGGATTCCCGCCTGCTCGGCGATCTTCGCCACGGTCAGGCCGTTCTTGTTGTCCCGGTCCCAGCCGGTACGGATCTTCAGTGTCACTGGCACGTCCACCGCGGCGACCACCGCGTGGAGGATTTCACTGACCAGTGCTTCATCTTTCAATAAAGCAGAGCCGGCAGCCTTGTTGCAGACTTTTTTCGCCGGACAACCCATGTTGATATCGATGATCTGCGCACCCAGCTCGACGTTGGCGCGAGCCGCCGCAGCGAGCATCTGCGCGTCGCCACCGGCGATCTGCACCGAGCGTGGCTCGGGATCGCCTTCGTGGATCATGCGCAGGCGCGACTTGCGGCTGTTCCACAGGCTCATGTCGCTGCTGACCATTTCCGACACCACCAGTCCCGCGCCCATCCGTCGGCAAAGCTGGCGGAAAGGCTGGTCCGTGACTCCTGCCATGGGGGCAAGGATCAGGTTGTTCTGCAGTTCGTATGGGCCGATGCGTACCGCCGACATAGGAGTTCCCTGTTGTGGGGCCGGATCATTAGAGTTCGAAAAAGGGTGGGCATGATACCCGCTCTCGATGACCGGATAAAGATGAATCTGGATAAAATCTGAACAGTTACGCCGTACGGACGGGACGAAAACGACTCGCCGCTGACGCCGGAAAGCCGGCATCAGCGGCAAGGGATCACTCGGGGGAGCGGAAGCTGAGGCTGTAGTTGACCGCTTTCGCGCCTGGATCGAGGATGTCCAGGGCGATGTGGATCGGGGTCTGGCTGGGCATCTCGCCCTTGCCCGCCAGCTCGCCGCTGAGGTACTCGGCAGGCTTGAAGCGACGGCTGGCGATGAGCTGGCCGTTGAGGTCGGCGAAGCGCAGCTCCAGCAGCGGGAATGGCTGCGAGAACGGCGCGCGGTTGTAGATGATCGCGTCCACCACCAGGGCGCCCTTGAAGTCCGGGTGGCTGCGCACCACCAGGTTGCTGCTCTTGATCCGGGAAATGTCGACCTTGGAGGGCACTTCGCAACCGAGGGTCGGGCAGAGTTCCTGGAACCATGGACGGTATTGGTCCTGGCGGGCCAGCTCGTCGAAGTGGTACCAGATGTACTGTCCGGCCAGGCCGGCGGCGGCCAGCAGGATCAGCACGGCCCACAGCAGCTTGCGACCCAGGGTGCTTTTCGGTTTCTGCCAGTCCAGCTGGATCGGGTCATCCACCAGGTCCACCAGGGACTCCTTGCGTGGTGCGCTGCCGGCCGGGGGCAGGGCGCCCAGTTCAGGCTCGCGGCGATCGGCGATCTCCGCTTCGAGCGCTTCCACCTCGTCATCGTCACGGGCCGACAGGCGGG
>DQAA01000259.1:241-2794 GCA_003523465.1 Pseudomonas sp. | reverse complement strand
GGTACAGCAGGGTTGGCCAGCCACCCGGTGGCGGCTCTCCCGCCGGCTTGTAGACCCGCAGCTTCACCCCGTCGAACACGCGATCGCCGATCCGCCAGCCCTCCGGCGCTTCGGGGGTACAGGCTCGGCAAGCCCGCATAAACGCTTCGCGCCGCGCTTCCAGGCTGTCATCGACAGGCACGAACCGCTGGCAAGTCTCGACATAGGCCCGGATTTCCGGATCGAGTGGGNNACCTCCAAAAACGCAAAAGCCGCCGCCCGTTCCAGGACAGCGGCACACTCATGACAACGATCAGAACAACGGCAAGGTGTACGCCAGGATCACCCGGTTCTCATCCCGGCGCCCGGTGGCATCGCCTTGCAGCTGGACGTTGCGCAGGCGCAGGGCAAGGTTCTTCAACGGCCCGTCCTGCACGGTGTAGGTGATGTCGATATTGCGCTCCCACTCGCTGCCGTCCTCGCCGGCGACCTTGAAGTTGTCGCCCTTGACGTAGCGCGCGAAGGCCACCAGCCCCGGTACGCCCAGCGCGGCGAAATCGAGGTCGTAGCGCGCCTGCCAGGAACGTTCCTGCGCCCGGTCGAAACGCAGCACCTGGACGGCGTTGGCCGCCGCCGGCAAGTCAGTGTCGTGGATGAACGGCAGCGCGCTATCGCCGGCGTTGTACTGGTAGCCGACCCGGAAGGTCTGCGCCCCGAGGTTGGCGCTGAGCATCCCGGAAGTCATGCGGCTGTCCAGCTTGCCGGCCTTCTCGGCGCCGGACTCGCCGGTATCGAGGTAGTTGAGGGTGCCGGAGAGGTTCCAGTCGCCGAGCTTCTGCGTATGGGTGACGGTGGCGAGGTTCTGCTGGTAGACATCCTCAAGGCGCCCGCCCCACAACCCCGCCGACCACTGCGGGGTGATGCGCCAGGTGCCGCCGAGGTAGTCGAAGCGATCACTGAACACGCTGTAGTAGTTGCCCACCTGGATATCCCGGGCGCCGGCGAATTCACGCTGGTTGACCTGGCGCATCTGGCCGACGCTGAGGTCGAGGTTGTCGATCTCCTTTACATCGAGCATCGCGCCTTCGAAGAACTGCGGCAGCAGGCGCGCATCGCCGGAGCTGACCAGGGGGATCTTCGGGAACAGCCCGCCTACTTTCAGCTCGCTTTTCGAATACTTGAACTTGATCGCCGCAGTCGCTTCGGAAAACTGGTCCACCGAGCGCGGATCGGCATTGCGCGGCCCGCCGGCACGGTCGTAGGCCCCCGGCAGCAACGCGGTGCCGCTGCGCGATGGCGAAGAGTCGAGCTTGAGGCCCAGGCCGGCATAGAAGTCCACGCCTACGCCGATGGTGCCCTCGGTGTAGCCCGATTCGCCCTTGAGGATGAAGCCCTGGGCCCATTCCTCCAGCTTGGATTGCGCAGGCTTGGTGGAGTCGCGCAGGTCGTGGTTGTAGTAAAAGTTGCGCAGCGTGAGATTGGCCTTGGCGTCTTCGAAAAACGCCGCGTGGGCGCCCAGCGGCGCCAGGCCCAGCAGCAGTGCCAAGGGTTTTGCCGAGCGAGCGAAGCCCGCCCCGTACGAGGATGATTTCATTGTTGTTGTTCTCTTTTCTTATGGGTGTTGGATCGGTGGACGCGGCAGGGCTCAACGGCCCTGCCAGATGAACTCCAGGGTGCTTTCCAGGGTTTCTCCCGGCGCCAGTTCATGGGTGCCAACCTCGGCCCACTCCGCTCGCGGGCGGTTGAAGGCGTCGGCCATGTGGGACACGGGCTCCAGGCACAGGTAGCTCAGGCCTGCAGGGGCGAAGGCGACCATATGGCTCAGGTCGCTGTGCAGCGCCAACCGGCCTTGCGGATAGTCAACGAGCAGCGTGCCGTCCCAGCGCGACTGGTAATGGGCGATCGATTCAGCATTGTCGGCGGCGATGCGCAGGGTTTTCGGCGCATCCTGGAATTCGCCGGTGGCGAGGTAGTCGGCGTCGATCTGCCATTCACGCCCGACCCGATATTCGACGCGCATCCCCGGATGACGCTGGAAGTACGGATGCAGCCCGAGCCCTGCCGGCATTGGCGTATCGCCCCGGTTGACCAGGCGCAGGGTGACCTGCAGCCGATGGCCCTCCAGCACGAACTCCTGCTCGGCACGAAACGCCCAGGGCCAGTGCTCACCCTGGTAGTCGCAGCGGATCAGCGCCCTGTCGGCCTCGGCACTGACCACCTGCCACGGCCGGGTATGACTCACGCCATGCAGGGTGTGCGGCAAGGCCGCGTGATGGGCCGGCAGACGATGCTCGATACCGTTGAACACCAGGCGCGCATCGCGAATCCGGTTGGAATACGGAAACAGCGGATACCCCCCGGCTCGCGGCCAGTCCAGCGGATCGAAGGACTCGCTGGTGATCGGCAGCAGCACCTCCAGCCCCTCGGCGCTGAGCCCGGCGATCCGCCCGCCCCAGGCCGGCAGCAAGGTCAGTTTCCAGGTTGGATTGTTCAGTTCGACACGTTGCATGAAGACCCTCCGTTACCCGAAAACGGGCACGACAAGCCCCTGCCGCCACGCCGGAGCGTGGCGGA
>DQAA01000259.1:0-205 GCA_003523465.1 Pseudomonas sp. | reverse complement strand
GCCCCCTGCGGGATCTGCAACTGGTTGCCGCTGCGCAGCGACTCCACCGGATACAACCAGTCCGCCGGCTCGACGAACAGGTATTCCACCTGCGGCACCCACGGCTGCACCGCCGCCAGGTGCAGGGTGGCGATCAGGCCCGGCCCGAAGTACGGGCAGTGCGGCAGCACCACGGCGTCGCGCTGGCGCGCCAGTTCGCCGATGC
>DQAA01000258.1 GCA_003523465.1 Pseudomonas sp. | reverse complement strand
GTTTCCCAGTCGCGCTGCACCGCGTCCATCTCGCTGCGCACCGCCGCCGGCGCCGACGGCAGGCCGGTGCTCGGGTCGCCCTTCTTCAGGTAGCTCCAGCGCTGTTCGAAGTCATTGCGCGCCTCGCTCAGCAGGCGGAACGCCACGGTCTTGCCGGAGGCCGCCTCGGTGGCGTTCTTGGCGATGCGCTGGGACAGCACCCGCAGTTCGCCGGCGTGGCCGATGTACTGCTTGTCGTGGTTGGCCTGGGTGTTGAGGNNGAGGTAGGCGAAGTTGGCAAACAACAGGATGATCGAGAGGATCAGCACGACGAACAGCGCCGCGATCTGCGCGCTGCTGCGCGAACCTTTGATAGAACTGGCGGGCTTGAGCTGGCTCACGGGTCTGGCGTTCCTTTACTACAGCGCGACATCGAGAAAGCCCGGGGCCTGGGCCAGGGCGAACGGGCTGAAAATCCCCCAGCAGTGTTCCCGCTGGAAATGCCCCTGGATAAACGGCGCGGCGCTGCCCAGCAGGGGTGACGGCGGCGACAGTTCGAGGCCGTCGAGGGCGAAATGCTGCAGGCCGAGGACTTCGTCCACCAGCAGGCCGGTGAGCAGTTCATCGTGATCCACCACCAGGACCCGGCGCTGCTTGCGGGTCAGGGTCGCTTCAAGGCCGAGAAAACCGCCCAGGTCGGTGACCGGCAGCAATTGCCCGCGCAGGTTGGTGACCCCGGCCACCCAGGGCTTGACCCCGGGAATACGGCTCAGGCGCGGCGCGGTGAGGACTTCGGCGACCTCGCCCATGGGCGCGACGAAACAATGCTCGCCGAGTCGAAAACCGATACCGCTCCAGGTTTGCCGGCGGGTTTCCTGCAACNNCGATGTCCAGCAGCAGTTCGAAGGCGGTCAGCGACTCGCCCATGGCGTGGCGGGTCAAACCGTGAGGACGCTGTTGAGCACCCTGATCAGGTCCTCTTCCGCCACCGGCTTGACCAGGTAGCTCTTGGCGCCCTGGCGGGTGCCCCAGACCTTGTCGGTTTCCTGGTCCTTGGTGGTGACGATGACCACCGGGATGTCCTTGGTCGCCGGGTCCTTGCTCAACTGGCGGGTGGCCTGGAAGCCGTTCATGCCGGGCATGACGATGTCCATCAGTACCGCGTCGGGCTTTTCCTGTACCGCCAGGGCCACGCCGTCGGCGCCATTGCTCGCCTTGAGCACCTGGTGCCCGTGTTTTTCGAGCATCGAGGTGAACTTGAAGGTTTCGGTCGGCGAGTCGTCGACGATGAGAATTCGGGCCATGCTGTTCCCCTGAAAGGAAAAAGACGCCAGCGCTGGGCGCGTGGCGTCAGGGTGCGTGTTGTTCTTCTGCGGTGAAGCCCGGCACATGGGCGCGGATGGCTTCCAGCAGTTCTTCCTTGCTGAACGGTTTGGTCAGGAACTGATCACAGCCGACGATGCGTCCGCGGGCCTTGTCGAACAGGCCGTCGCGGGACGACAGCATGATCACCGGCGTGTCCTTGAACGCACTGTTGTGCTTGACCAGGGCGCAGGTCTGGTAACCGTCCAGGCGCGGCATCAGGACATCGACGAAGATGATGCCGGGGCGGTGGTCGACGATCTTGGCCAGGGCATCGAAACCGTCGATGGCCGTGATCACTTCGCATCCCGCTTCGGCGAGCAGCATCTCGGCGGTGCGGCGAATCGTCTTGGAGTCGTCGATCACCATCACTTTCAAAGCCGCGTCGGGCTGAACCATATTCGCTCTACCATTGCTGTCGGATAGCGCCATGCCGGCCACCTGCCACGCATTTTTAGCACACTCATGGGGTGCATTCCATCGAGCCACGCCGGGCCCGGGCTGCGGCGCGTTTTTCCCTTGACCGCCAGCGTTGCGGACGCCACCCTGAGCCACTTTTCCATTGGAACCACCGCGGCCCCGCGCCGCCGAGAGGATTTACCCCATGAGCGTTCGCCTCGGCATTGTCATGGACCCCATCGCGTCCATCTCCTACAAGAAGGACAGCTCGCTGG
Organism: Pseudomonas sp.; assembly: GCA_003523465.1. GTDB lineage: Bacteria > Pseudomonadota > Gammaproteobacteria > Pseudomonadales > Pseudomonadaceae > Aquipseudomonas. The sequence continues at coordinate 570 of DQAA01000258.1, read as the reverse complement.
CCATGCTGCTGGCAGCCCAGGAACGCGGCTGGGAACTGTTCTACATGGAACAGGAAGACCTTTACCTGGGCGCCGGCAAGGCCCGCGCCAAGATGCAGCCACTGAAGGTGTTCGCCAATCCCGAGCACTGGTTCGAGCTGGAAGCCGAGCAGGACACCGCCCTGGCCGACCTCGACGTGATCCTGATGCGCAAGGATCCGCCCTTCGACATGGAGTTCGTCTACAGCACCTACCTGCTGGAGCAGGCCGAAAGCGACGGCGTGCTGGTGGTCAACCGCCCGCAGAGCCTGCGCGACTGCAATGAAAAGCTCTTCGCCACCCGTTTCCCGGAGTGCATGGCGCCAACCCTGGTCAGCCGCCGCGCCGACATCCTGCGTGAATTCGCCGCCACCCATGGCGACGTAATCCTCAAGCCGCTGGACGGCATGGGCGGCNNTTCGGTGTTCCGTCATCGTCCGGGCGACCCGAACCTCTCGGTGATCCTCGAAACCCTGACCCAGCACGGCAAGCAGCAGATCATGGCGCAGGCCTTCCTGCCGGCGATCACCGATGGCGACAAGCGCATCCTGA
>DQAA01000226.1 GCA_003523465.1 Pseudomonas sp. | reverse complement strand
GCCCTGCTTACCGCAGGCATGCCGCCACACCTGGTATTGGGCACCAACAAGCTCAGCTCCACCTTCGGCTCGGCCACCGCCGGCTTCACCTACTACCGCCGCAAGCTGTTCCATCCCGCGCAGTGGAAACACGCGCTGGTGGGTACCCTTGTTGGCGCCCTGATCGGCGCGGTGATCGCCCATTACCTGCCGGCGGAATGGCTGAACAAGATGCTTCCGGTGATCGTCTTCGCCTGCGGCGTCTACTTGCTGTTCGGCGGCACGCCCAAGGCGCCGCTGGATGCCGACGCGCCGATCAAGAAGAAATGGCAGTTCCCGCAGGGCTTCACCCTGGGCTTCTACGACGGCGTGGCCGGCCCCGGCACCGGCGCGTTCTGGACCGTCAGCACCCTGCTGATCTACCCCATCGACCTGGTCAAGGCCAGCGGCGTGGCGCGCAGCATGAACTTCGTCAGCAACGCCGCAGCGCTGACGGTGTTCATCTTCTCGGGTCAGGTGGATTGGCTGGTGGGCCTGTCGATGGGCTCGGCGCTGATGGTCGGCGCCTTCTTCGGCGCCCGAACCGCCATCAGCGGCGGTTCGAAGTTCATTCGCCCGGTGTTCATCACCGTGGTCCTGGCGTTGACCGTGCGCCTAGCGTGGCAGCACTGGTTCGGCCAGGCCTAAGCGGCGCGCCACGTAAAGGTCGATCAGGTAACGGGCGATGGAGCGCCCGGCAGGCAGCGGTGGCAAGGCGTCGACACGGAACCACTGGGCGTCCTCGATCTCGTCAGGCTGCATGACGATCTCGCCGCCGGCGTACTCGGCATGGAAACCCAGCATCATCGAATGCGGGAACGGCCAGCACTGGCTGCCAACGTACTGGATGTTCCGTACCTCCAGCGCCACCTCTTCGCGCACCTCGCGCACCAGGCAATCCTCGGCAGATTCCCCCGGCTCGGCAAAGCCGGCCAGGGTGCTGTAGACGCCTGTCACGAAGCGTGGCGAACGGGCCAGGAGGATTTCATCGCCACGGGTAATCAGCACGATCATGCTCGGCGAGATGCGCGGGTAGCTGCGCAGGTCGCACGGCTGGCAGTACATCGCCCGCTCCCGCGGGACCTGGGTCATGGCCTGGCCGCAACTGCCGCAGAAACGGTGCTCGCGGGCCCAGGTGGCGATCTGCGCGGCGTAGCCGAGGATCGTGTAGGTGTCGAAATCCCCTTCCAGCATGAACTGGCGCAGGCCACGCCAGCTGCAGCCCGGCAGCGCCTGGGCGCCATGCAGCTCGACCAGGTAGACCGGCTGGCCATCGTAATGGCCGATGCCGTGCTCGAAGCGGATATCCGGCTCCTGGCGCTTGAACCAATCGCGGGGGAACAGCGCGCCATTGGCATCCACCATGAATCCTTCGGCGCTGCGCACGACCACCAGGCCGCCGCTGACATTCGTATCCAGTACCGCAGTGGTCCAACGCGCTGACATGTTCCGTTCCTTAGTTCGGAGCTTCGTGACGATCAGTCGGCGAACTCCGGCTTCTGTTTGCTCATATGGGCAGCCACGGCCACCCGCAGATCGGTGGATTGCAGCATGGCAGCGTTCCAGGTGGCGATGTACTCGAGCCCGTCGTCGATGCGGTGATCGCGCATGTAGCTGAGCATCTCCTTGGTGCCGGCCACGGCAATCGGGGATTTTCCCGCAATTTCGGCTGCGATGGCAAAGACTCCATCGAGCAGCGCGGCGTGGTCGTCCCACGTGCGGTTGACCAGGCCGATGCGCTGCGCCTCGGTAGCGTCGATGGTCCGCCCGGTATAGGCCAGCTCGCGCAGCACACCGTCGCCGATGATACGCGGCAGACGTTGCAGAGTGCCGACATCGGCGGCCATGCCCATGTCGATTTCCTTGATCGAGAACTGCGCATCGCTGGCCGCGTAGCGCATGTCGCAGGCGGCGATCAGGTCGATGGCACCACCGATGCAGTAACCCTGGATCGCCGCCAGCACCGGCTTGCGGCAGTTGTCGACGGCATTGAAGGAGGCCTGCATCTCGAGGATCTTGCGTCGCAGCAGGCGCGCGTTGCGCCCGACATCCTTGCCCAGTTCACTGGCCAGCGAGGCCAGCATCATCAGGTCGATGCCCGAGGAGAAATGCTTGCCGGCACCGCTGATCACCACCACCCGTGCCTCGTCGGTCTCGTCGATCCATTGGAAGATCTCGACGATCTCGCGCCAGAAGGCGGCGTTCATGGCGTTGATCTTTTCCGGGCGGTTGATCTGGACGTGGGCGATCTGGTTCGACAGCTCGACCTTGAACGCGGTGTAGTCGGTCACGGCGACACTCCTTGAGCAGCGGATTGTAGGAAGCTTCGGACTATATCCCACCCCGCACCCCGCGCTTGTGCCAAAAGCGGGACTGGCGCTGTTGATCTTGCGAAGCACTTGCGGCACCGTGCGCAGGTCTTTGAATCATTAGGAAACATTTCATGCCCCGCTCCCTGCCCGGCGCCCTGGCTCACAACTTCCTTGGCCAGTCCCCGCGCTGGTACAAGGCCACCGTGTGCCTGTTCCTGCTGCTCAATCCGCTGCTGCTGGCGACCCTCGGCCCGGTGGTCACCGGCTGGGTGCTGGTGCTGCAATTCATCTTCTTTCTCGGCATGGCGCTCAAGTGCTACCCGCTGATGCCCGGCGGCCTCCTGCTGGTGGAAGCGCTGCTGCTGGGGCTGACCACACCTCAGGCACTTTATGAAGAGTTGCAGCACAACTTCCCGGTGATCCTGCTGCTGATGTTCATGGTGGCGGGGATCTACTTCATGAAGGACCTGCTGCTGTTTTCCTTCTCGCGCATTTTGTTAGGTATTCGCTCCAAGGCATTGTTATCGCTGGCTTTTTGCTTTCTATCCGCATTTCTCTCGGCCTTTCTCGATGCCCTGACCGTCACCGCCGTGATCATCAGTGCGGCAGTAGGTTTCTACGGGNNCCGCGTGGCCTCGGGCAGCGACCCTCGCAGCGAAGCGCAGATCGACACCGATCACCAGGTCCCGGAGCTCGCCCGGGAAGACCTCGAGCAGTTCCGCGCCTTCCTGCGCAGCCTGCTGATGCACGGCGCCGTGGGCACCGCCCTGGGCGGCGTGTGCACCTTGGTGGGCGAGCCGCAGAACCTGTTGATCGGTCACGAGATGGGCTGGCACTTCCA
>DQAA01000464.1 GCA_003523465.1 Pseudomonas sp. | reverse complement strand
CAGCAGGTTGGTCTGCTCGGCAATCGAGCCGATCACGTCCAATACCTTGGAAATCCCATGGACCTGCTCCGCCAGTTGCCCGACCTCCTCGACGTTGGTACTCACCCCTGCCGCCAGTTCCTCGATGGAGACCACGGTCTGCTGCACCTGGGCCGCGCCCCGACGGGCGATACGGTCGGACTCCCGCGAGGCCTCGGACGTCGCCACCGCGTTGCTGGCCACCTCCTCCACCGCTGCGGTCATCTGGTTGACCGCCGTGGCCGCCTGTTCGATTTCCTGGGTCTGCTGCTGCAAGCCCCGGGTCGCGTCCTCGGTCACCGCACTGAGTTCCTCCGAAGCGGACGCCAGCTGGTTCGAGGAGTCGGAAATACGCCCGATGGTCTCCCGCAGGCTCTGCTGCATCTGCTTGAGCGCCACCAACAGGCGTGCCGGTTCGTCGCGACCCTGGATGCTGATCTGTGGGGTCAGGTCACCGGTGGCGACCACTTCGGCAACCTGCAGCGACTGTGCCAGCGGCCGGACGATGCTGCGGGTCAGCACCAGCGCCAGGACCACCGTCAGCGCCAGAGCGCCGATCAGCAGGCCGATCACCCAGATCCGCGCACTGAAATACACCGCCTGGGATTTGTCGGTAGCCCGGTGGGCATGCTGGTTGTTGAGGGCGATCAGCTCGTTGAGCGTCGAGGTGAGGGTGTCGGCCAACTGGTTCATTTCACCGTTGACCAGCCCGACCGCTGCCTCGACCTGGCTGCCGGTCGCCAGGCTCATCACCTGGGCCTGCAGGGTCAGGTACTGCTTCTGCAGATCGAGGTAGCGGTCGAACAGGACACGCTCCTCGGGCAGCACGATCAGCGCGTTGTAGGTTCCCTGCGCCTTGGCCAGGCCATCCTTGAGCGACTCGATCCGGGACACGCTCTGCTGCTGCGTCGCCGCATCGCGAGTGACCAGCAAACGCAGGGTCAGGGCCCGGATGCGCAGCATGTCCTGGCTCATTTCACCCACGTTGATGACGCTGGGCAGCCAGTTGCTTTCAACCTGCTCGGACTGTTCGCGCATGCTCGACATCTGCGCCAGCGCGAACAGCCCCAGGGTCACCACCAGCAGCGCCAGCAGGCCGAAGCCCAAAGCGGCCCTGGGCGCAATGTTCAAGCTTCTTAGATTCATCGACCGGTTCCTTCCGAATACGCCGCATGGGGGTCATGCGGCGATCATTCTTTAGACGATATCGGGCCGTCGATTTTTTGCGTAAGAAGAAAAGGTGATATCAAAACGCTGGGTCATTGCGAGTGAAAATGTGACCCGGTTCTCAGCGCACGGTGAATCGTTTCTCCGCCAGCAAACGATCGCCCTGGAACACCATGAAATGCCAGTCGCCCGGAATCGCCTCGTGATGCTCGGTGAACTCGTACGCCATCACGTCCTGCGGCGCGCCGGGCACCAGTTTCTGGATCACCTCGAACTTGTCGTGGCGCTTGCCATCAGGGGTGACGATGCCGGGGGTGAGGTACAGCAGGGTCAACGGGGTGTCGTCGGCGGTCTTGCCTTCGAGGCGGTAGCGGATGCCGAATTTGCTGCCCAGTTTGGCCGGAACCACGTCGGTGGCCTGGATATTCTGGCTGCTCATGGTGATCACCCGCTCACCGGGCTGGGGGTTCTTGATATTGGTCTCGAACACGCCATATTCCACCGGTCCCTGCACCCGCACCTCGGCGTGAGCCAGGCCGGCGATGCACATCAGCCCGACCAGGGCGCTAAAACGGCTAGTCAACATACTGCGCTTCCTCTGTTGTGGATCGCGGCAGACTATGACTCCGGCATGACAGGCTGATGACAATCCCGCTCAGCGTGGTTTCGGCAGCACCGCGAGGAAGTTATCTTTCGCCACTTTGCGCGCGACATCCTCCGGCAGGGCATCGAGGAACGGATCGAAGCCGTGCAACTGCTCGCCCAGGCTGCCAAAGCGCCCGACCACATCGGAACCGAGCATGAAGCGCTCGGGGAAGCGCTTGACCAGGGCCAGCCACTCATCCCGGGGCTTGCCCTGCGCATCCAGCAGATACGGCTCCAGCACGCTCCAGGACAGGTCGACGTAGAGGTTTGGATAGTCCTCCAGCAAGCGGGTCAGGGTCGGCAGGAGGAAGTCCATCCGGGTCTGGTGCCGATGGATTTCCATGCTGCTGCCGGCGTGGGCCCAGATGAAACGGGTATGGGGATGATTGCGCAGCGGCTCCTCGATTTCCGCCAGGTACAACGGATTGCGCTCGCGCTTGGAGGTGATGTTGGAGTGCAGCAGCACCGGCATGTCCTGCTCGGCCGCCAGGTGGTAGATCCGCGTCATCGCCTCGTTGTTGGCCCTGGGCGTATCGCCGCTGGTGAGCGCGGTGAGGTCGTCGTGACGGGTGAACACCTCGCCGATGCCCTGCCACAACCCGGGATTCAGTTCGATCATGCGCTCGATGTGGGCCACGGCATTCTTGTCCACCGGATTGAAGCCGGTGAGGAAGGGATGGAAGCGTCGGCGTTGTTCGGGGGGAAGCTTCTCCAGCGCTGCGGCGACATAGATATCGGTGGCGCTGTACCAATAGGCGTCGGCATCGTCGCCGGCGTAGTAGCGCGGGCGCTTGGGCTCGTCTTCGTGCCATTTCTTCGCCACCGGAATGCCGCTGATCATCGACTGGTCGATCCCGGCCTCGTCCATGGCCTCCAGCAGCGCCGGCATGCCCTCGGTTTCCTGGAAGAAATCCACGTAGTGCAGGTGGGCGTCGCTGTAGCGGTAGTCCCGCGCTTCGGCATGGGCGATGAACAAGAGCCCGCAGAGGATGGGTGAAAGGGTTCGTAGGAGCATTCCTGCCCTCCTTCGTCAGGCTTCGGACAGGGTAGACCGCGCGCTGCCTACGGCGGTTCGCTATGCTAGGCCGACTTCGCCTGCCCTGGAGCCCCTCATGACCCCGCCCCTGGTAATCCGCCCCCGCGCCGAATCGGTCGAGGGCCAGCCCATCCTGCGCCCGCTGCCATCGGCCAAGTGCCGCAGCGTCGGGCCTTTCGTGTTTTTCGACCATATGCTGGAGACCGACTACGCGCCCGGGCACGGCATGGATATCCGCCAGCATCCGCATATCGGGCTGTCGACCCTGACCTACCTGTTCGAAGGCGAATTGCTGCACAAGGACAGCCTGGGTTCGGCGCAGCGGGTCCGGCCTGGCGAAGTGAGCTGGATGACGGCCGGTGCCGCCATCGCTCACGTCGAGCGCACGCCGGAGGATCTGCTGGGCGCCGGATCACGGCTACATGGTTTGCAGATCTGGCTGGCTTCGCCCAGGGAAGCCGAGCAAGGTGCCGGGCACTACAGCCATCACCCGGCTGCGAGCCTGCCGGTGAGCGATGCGCTGGGGGTGAAGATCCGCATGATCGCGGGGCATGGCTTCTGCCTGGAATCGCCGGTGCCGGTGCTCTCGCCGACCCTCTATGCCGAGGTATTCATGGAGGCAGCCACGACGCTTTGCGTGCCGAACGAGCATCGGGAGCGGGCGGTGTATGTGTTGTCCGGAGAGGTGCGGCTGGATGACGAACTGCTGGAGCCGCAGACGCTGGTGGTGCTGGGGGAAGGCGAGGAAGCCAGTCTTTATGCCGAGGGCGGGAGCCATCTGGTGATCATTGGCGGGGCGCCGCTGGATGGGCCGAGGCGGATGAACTGGAACTTCGTGGCGAGTGATCCGGGGTTGATCGATCGGGCCCGGGAAAAATGGGCCGCCGGGGATTGGCCGGTGGTTGCGGGTGAGTCAGGGAGGATCGAGTTGCCCTGAAGTCAGTCATCGCTGGCAAGCCAGCTC
>DQAA01000644.1 GCA_003523465.1 Pseudomonas sp. | reverse complement strand
TCGCGCAGGCGCCCGAGGGCGGCGCTGGTCGCCGACTGGCCGAGGTTCAGGCGCTCGGCCGCCCTGCTCACGCTGCTTTCTTCGAGCAGGGCATTCAGGGCGACGAGCAGGTTGAGGTCGAGCCGGCGGTAGCGCATGCAGGGGTTATACCCCGCAGGACATCCATGAACCTGACGCTTTTCACACTGCCAGGTATCGCCCCGGACGATACCTGCCCGAGGCTCGCCAGACCTCCAGCATCAGGCCGAGGCCTGGCGCAACTGCTCGATGATCTTGCGCGCGCGGTTGGCCCCGACATCGACGTGGATATCGATCATCGGCCTGGGGCCGAATTCGAGCATGTTGCGGTACTGGGCCTCGATCACCACCTTGTCTTCATCGAATGTCATCGCGGTCTGCTCGACGACCTTGGCCTTGGTCGCCTCGACATCGTTTTTCGGGTTGGTCGCGATGGTCCAGAAGTAGTGACTGGTGGTCTCGGTCTCGGGCGTCACGCCGTGGAAGCCACGCATGTGGAAACCGCCACGCCGTGGATCGTCGAGGGGCTCGGTCCCGGCATCGACCGCCCCCGTCCAGATGCGCAGGTGGGACACCAGGAACTCGATTTCCTGCCAGCGATCGACCTTGCCCTGGAACGGGTAGGCGGCGCTGTAGGTCGGTGGCGGCTCGGAGCCCGGCATATGGCGGATGACCCTTACCCCACGCTCGTCGCTTTCGACCCGCATCTGCGCGTTCATGTGAATGCTGGCATTGCCGCCGATGGTGCGCAGGTGGACATAACCCAGGTGACTCAGGTCGAGCAGGTTGTCGTGGATCAGCTGGTAGGGCGCATCGTAGTGATAGATGCCGCCTTCGAAGACGTATTCGCCACTGCTGTGCACCTCGTAGGCCGGCGGTTCCGACGATGGCTGCGGCTGTTCGGGGCTGCCGAACCAGATCCAGATGATCTGGTCGCGCTCCTGCACTGGCCAGGCCTGGACCCTGGCCTTGCTCGGGACCTTCGCCTGGCCGGGTACTTCCAGGCACTGGCCCGTGGCGTCGAACAGCAGGCCGTGATAACCGCAACGCAGCCCCTGCCCTTCCAGGGTGCCGCTGGAAAGTGGCAGGGCCCGATGGCAGCACCGGTCTTCCAGGGCGGCGACCTGGCCATCGGCGGTGCGGAACAGCACCACGGGTTTGCCCAGCAATGTCCGCCCCACCGGCTTGTCCTTCAGCTCCCAGGCAAAGCCGGCCACATACCACTGGTTCAGCGGGAATTTCGGTAGCGCGGCCGGCGCGCCGACCTCATAGGCAAGTGCCTGGGCATTCGATGTACTCATCACGTTCTCCTCTTATCGTTTTCTTGTTGGGGTTCAGAGATCCAGCACCAGCCGCGGGCTGCGCGAGCGTGAACAGCAGGGGGTGAAGCAGTCGTTGCGGGCGTGCTCGGCGGCAGTCATGAACTGGTCACGGTGATCGGGTTCGCCGCTCAGCACGCGGGTCGTGCAGGCGCCGCAAATGCCCTGTTCGCAGGAGCTGTCGATGTCGATGGCGTTCGCCAGGAGGACGTCGAGAACGGTCTGCCCGGCGGGAATGGCGAGCACACGACCGGAGCGCGCCAGCTCGATTTCGAAGGGACGGTCGCCGTCCTGGACCTGGACCTGGGGCTGGGCGGTGAAATCCTCCCGGTGGATCTGCCCGTCGCGCCAGCCGCAAGCCCTGGCGGTGGACTGCACATGGTTCATGAACCCGCCGGGTCCGCAGACGTACAGCTGGTCAGTGGCCGAGGGGTTCGCGAGCAGCCGCGCGGCATCCAGCCGCTGCTCGGCCGGGCCATCATCGACATGGATGCGCAGCTGCTTGCCGAACAGCGGGCCGTGCAACAGGTCGAGGAACGCCAGGCGCCCAAGGGAACGCCCGCAGTAATGCAGTTCGAAATCCTTGCCGGCAGCGACCAGGGCATGGGCCATGGCCAGGATCGGCGTGATGCCGATGCCGCCGGCGAACAACAGGTAGCGCTCCCCCGTCAGGTCGAGATCGAAGAGGTTCCTGGGCTGGCCGATCATCAGCCGGGCGCCCGCCTCGATCTGCTCGTGCATGCCCCGGGATCCGCCACGGGACGCCGGCTCGTGAAGGACGGCAATCAGGTAGCGATGGCTTTCCTCGGGCGAGTTGCACAGCGAGTACTGCCTGGTAACGCCGGGCGCCACCTGGACGTCGACATGCGAACCGGCGGTGAACCCCGGCAAGCGGTCGCCATTGGCCGCGAGCAGTTCGAAACTGTAGACGCCGTCGGCTTCGATGATTTTCTGTGACACACGAACTTCGAGCATGAGCCTGCCCTCACCACGGTTATGCAGTGTTTGAAAAATGAAGGTGGGAATGCCGGGTTTACCGGCGCAACGACGGTCTTACGGGGCGGCGGGGAGCGCTGGACGCAGGCAGGTCATGACACGGGGCCTCTGGTTTTTATTGTAATGTCGCGTGCGCTTATGATGCGCACGCAGAATCCTCAAGTGATTTTCATCCTAGTCATTTTAGTTGCGATGTCAACCAATTTACCCAAGAACGCACAGGTGCCCTTCCTGCCATGTCCCATACGCCGCTGAACCTGGATCGCTACGTACCGGCCCTGCTCACCTTCCTCACCAACAAGATGTCGAGCGGCGCATCGGCCTGCTACCGCAAGCATTACGGGATCGGCATCGTCGAATGGCGGCTGCTGGCAATGCTCGCGGTGGAGGACAACATCAGTGCCAACCGCATGGTCCAGGTCATCGGGCTGGACAAGAGCGCGATCAGCCGGGCATTGCAGACCCTGGAGCGTGACGGGTACGTCTCGACCCAAGTGGATGCGAAGGACGCCCGGCGCTATACCGTCTCGCTGACGGAGTCTGGGCGGGCGCTGCATGACCGGGTGCTGGTCACCGCGCTGGAACGGGAGCGCCTGCTGCTGGGCAATCTGGATGAACAGGAAATCGAAACGCTGATCGGCTTCCTGCACCGGATGACAGCCCAGCTGGATCAGGTCAATGCGGTTGAGCCTGAGGCGTGAGGGAAGCGTGCTGCATCGCTTCACGAACCACCGCCGCCAGCCGGCGCAGGCCTTCGTCCAGCAACGCCGGATCGACATGACTGAAGTTCAGCCGCAGGTGGCCGTGGTTCGCCTCCGGGTCCGGGAAGAACGGCTCGCCCGGCATGAATGCCACATCCACAGCGAGGGCGGCGTCGAGCAGGGTGCGGGTGTCCAGGGGCTGCTTGAGGGTCAGCCAGAAGAACAGGCCGCCGCTGGGCAGGTTCCATTCGGCGAGGTCGGCGAAGTGGGTGTGCAAGGCTGACTGGAATGCATCGCGGCGCACGCGATAGTAGCTTCGCAGCTCATCCAGGTGCTGCTTGAGCCGGTCGGTACCCAGCCATTGCAGGGCCTGCCACTGGCCGACCCGGTTGGTGTGCAGGTCGGCCGCCTGCTTGAGGCGCAGCAGGTGCGGGAAGAGGTCGGGGCTGGCGATCAGGTAGCCGACCCGCAGGCCTGGCAGCAGGGTCTTGGACACGGTGCCGGTGTAGATCCAGCTGGCCCGCTGCAGACGGCTGACCAGGGGCCGCGCGTTGACGCCGTCGTAGCTCAGTTCGCGGTAGGGTTCGTCTTCGATCAGGGTCACGCTGAACTCGTCGAGCAACGCGGCGACGGCATCGCGCTTGGCCTCGCTGTAGCAGACGCCGGACGGGTTCTGGAAAGTCGGGATCAGGTAGATGAAGGCCGGGCGATGCTGTTGCAGGCGGCTGCGCAAGGCCTCCAGGTCGGGGCCATCGGCTTCCAGCGGAACGCTGAGGCAATCGGCGCCGAAGAACTGGAAGATCTGCAACGCCGCCAGGTAGGTCGGTGCTTCCAGCAGGATCTCGGTGCCCTTGTCGATATACAGCTTGCCGGCCAGATCCAGGGCCTGTTGCGAGCCGCTGACCACCAGCACCTGGCTCGCCTCGCAGGCTATCCCCTGCGCCCGGGCCTGGGCGGCCAGCACCTCGCGCAACGCAGGCTCGCCTTCGCTCATGCCGTATTGGCCCACGGACACCGGCATGTCGCGCCAGTCCACCGCCGGCAGC
>DQAA01000647.1 GCA_003523465.1 Pseudomonas sp. | reverse complement strand
GATTCGCCGCCTTCGCCGGGGCCAAGCACGGCATCCGCGCCCTGGCCCAGAGCATGGCGCGGGAGCTGGGGCCACGGAACATCCATGTCGGCCATGTGGTGGTGGACGGTGCCATCGATACCGCCTTCATCCGCGACAGCTTCCCCGAGCGCTACGCGCTGAAGGCGCAGGACGGCATCCTCGATCCCGGCCATATCGCCGACAACTACTGGTACCTGCATGCCCAGCCGCGGGACGCCTGGACCTTCGAACTCGACCTGCGGCCGTGGATGGAACGCTGGTAAGTCACCGTTGCAACCCTCACCTCAGCACAAGGACCTGAACCCATGAGCAAGACTGTGGAATTCTTCTTCGACCTGGGCAGCCCGGCCAGTTACCTGGCCTGGACCCAGCTGCCGAATCTCTGCGCCGACCAGGGCGCGCAATTGCTGTTGCGACCGATGCTGCTGGGCGGGGTGTTCCAGGCCACGGGCAACAGCTCGCCGGCGATGATCCCGGCCAAGGGGCGCTACTTCTTCAAGGATCTGCAGCGCTATGCCCGGCGCTATGGCGTGCCGCTGAAGTTCAGCGAGCACTTTCCGATCAATACCCTGAGCCTGATGCGCGCGGCGGTGGGGGTGCAGATGCGCCAGCCGGAGCGGTTCGAGGACTGGCTGGGGGCCATGTACACGGCGATGTGGGCCGAAGGGCGTAACCTTGGCGATCCAGCGGTGGTGGCGCAGGTGTTGGAGGCGGCAGGGTTCGACGCTGCTTCGTTCGAGGCGCTGGTGACCGACCCCGAGGTCAAGGCGGCGCTCAAGACCATCACCGAAGAAGCGGTGAGCCGTGGGGTATTCGGTGCGCCGAGCTGCTTCGTCGGGGATGAGATGTTCTTCGGTCAGGATCGCCTGGAGTTCGTGGTGGAGGCCTTGAAAGGCTAGGGCTTTCGGGCCTCGTCATCCGGCGATGAGGCCCCGGCCGTCACCGCGGTTGGTCCAGCAACTCGAACAACCGCCACGCCAGCCTCACCCGCTCGGCATTCGGATAATTCCGGTTGGCCAGCAACACCACCCCGAACTGCCGCTCCGGGACGAACGCGACATAGGCGCCAAAGCCGTTGGTGGCGCCGGTCTTGTTCACCCACACCTTCGAGCGTGGCGCCAGCGGCGGCTGTATCGCGCTGACGTTGCCGCCTGCCAGCGCATAGCCGTTGTCATTGCCATCGAGCAGGGTCTGCAGGGCCAGCGGATAGTCGTACTGTTCCCAGACCAGGTCCTGGGTCATGGCGCCGCGCTGGTAGTAGCCGCGCCGGGTGTCATCCAGCGCCTGCTGCAGCGGCGCCGCCAGTTGCACCCGGCCCAGATGAGCCTCGACGTAGCGCAGCATGTCGCGGCTGCTGCTTTTCACCCCGTAGGCTTCATCGGCCAGCACGCCGGGATTGACCCGCACCGGGGCGTCGCTCTTGTCGTAGCCCCAGGCGTAAAGCAGTTGTTGCCGGGCCGGGACAGTGACGAAGGTGTGGCTGAGCCCGAGCTGCGGCAACAGTTGCTCCTGCATGGCCGTGACGAAGGGGGTACCCAGCTGCCGGGCGGTGACCACCCCCAGCATGCCGATGCTCGGGTTGGCATAGGCGCGCCAGGATTGCGGGTCGTGTTCCGGTTTCCATTGCTTGAGCCAATCGAACAACTGCGCCTGGTTGGCAACCGCGTCCGGCACCTGCAGGGGCATGCCGCCGTTGCTGTGGGTCGCCAGGTTAATCAGGCTCAGCTTGCCGAACGGCGTGCCCGCCAGTTCCGGCAGGTAATCACCGACCTGGGCCTGCAACGACAGACGGCTGTCGATCTGCGCCCGGGCCGCCAGGGTGGCGGTGAAGGTCTTGCTGATCGAACCCAGCTCGAACAGCGTGTCGGAATTCACCGCCACGCCAGCGGCCTTGTCGGCGACGCCGAAATCGTAGAAGTACTGCTTGCCGTGATCGGTGATGGCAATGGCCAGGCCGGGGATGCCGTTGTCACGCATCACTTTTCGCGCTGCATCGCGGACCTGGCTGTCGAAGGCGGGATCGGCACTGGCGAAAAGAGGGCAGGCACACAGCAAAAGCAGGGCGGGGAAACGCATTGGCAGAAGGTCCACGGCAGAAAAGCCCCAACCCTAGCAGAAGCTGCAAGGGAACTCCGACCCCGGCAATCGAATCCTAGCAAAGGTAATACCTGACAATTCCGTTCAGGTAGACCGGAGGAATTCCTCATGCGGCGTACATTGCTCGTTTCTTCATTGTTGCTTTGCCTGCCTTTCGGCACGGCGCTGGCCCGGGTGGATGCTGGTGATGTCGCCACCTCCGCCGGTGTGTCGGCCTCCCTGTATTCCACCTTCAAGGATGACAAGCGCATCATTCCGGCCCGCGACGAGGCATCGAGCTTCGTGGCCAGCGGTGGCGCGATCCGCGGTGCTTACCTGGAGTCGGTACTGCAGCGCGTGCGCCAGGAAAACCCCGGCCTGCAGGCCACGGATGAAGAGCTGGCGCGGGCGATCCTGGTGAGCGATCACTTCGAAGACGAACGCTGACCGGCACGGGTGCAGGTGGTCGGCTGGACGTTGCTGTCAGGGTGGGCTTCACTCAGGGTCTTGCCTGAGTAACCCACAAGGATATTGTCAATGAGCAGTAACACCGTCCGCCTGCACCGTGTCTTCAAGGCACCTGTCGAGCGGGTCTACCGCGCCTTCCTCGATGCCGATGCCATGGCCAAATGGCTGCCTCCCCACGGGTTTACCTGCCACGTCGACCACCTCGACGCGCGGGTCGGCGGAACCTACAGGATGTCGTTCAGCAATTTCTCCAGTGGCCAGCGCCACGGCTTCGGGGGTGAATACAAGGAGCTGCTGCTCAACGAGCGTATCCGCTACACCGACCGTTTCGAAGACCCCAACCTGCCCGGCGAAATCACCGCCACCATCTCCTTCAAGAGCGTTTCCTGCGGCACCGAGGTGCATATCGTCCAGGAAGGNNGGCCTGCCGGACCTGATTCCGCTGGAAGGCTGCTACCTGGGCTGGCAGGACTCGCTGAACCAGCTGGCCAACCTGGTGGACCCGGAAATCCCCGGCTGAATCCGTTCACCCCGCCGTCCAGGGCAAAGGTGGTCGCGTTAATATTTTGTTACTGTTTTAATCGCGGGATCCCCTCAGCAGTGGATTTTCCCGCGCATGTCCGACGCCAACCCGGCCACCGTTTCCGCCCCTTCCAAGGTTTCCTCTCCGCGCCGCCGGGCCCTGCTGGCGGC
>DQAA01000098.1 GCA_003523465.1 Pseudomonas sp. | reverse complement strand
AGACCGGGACCGGCGACAACCGCATCGAGAGCTTCGGCGCCGGTGGCCGGCTGATCGGTTCGCGCTCGCTGAACCGCACGGCGACCTTCGTGTTCTTCCTCGGCGACAACCACTTCGGCACCCTCACGGCGTTCGTGCCGGGGCGCGCGGCAGAGTCGTTCAAATTCACCTCGGCGTTGCCGGTGCAGGTGCTCAAGGGCATGGCACCGATGCTGTTGCCGTATCTCAAGCCGGGTGGCAATACCCAATGCTCGGTGCCGTTGACGGCGGAGCCGGGGTCGAGCGTTACCCAGGCGCATTAGATTTCCTGGTTGTTCTCAAGGGCCTCATCGCTGGCTTGCCAGTGATGAGGCCCTGTGCTTCACCACATCATTTGGAACCTGGACTTGCAATAAGATATATCTTGAGTAATATCTTGAGACATATCGCAAGCAACCAGGAGACCCTCCCATGCGCGATCACCCCCATTCCCACCGCGAATCCGAAGGCTTCGAGCGCCGTCGCGAGCGCGGCGACCGTGGCCCGCGGGTATTCGCCCCCGGCGATCTGAAACTGCTGTTGCTGGCGATGCTGGCCGAGCAGCCCTGCCACGGCTACGACCTGATCCGTCAGATCGAGACCCTGTTCGACGGCAGCTACAGCCCGAGCCCCGGGGTCATCTATCCGACCCTGACGTTCCTTGAAGAGAGCGAGCTGATCAGCGGCGCCGTCCACGGCAGCAAGAAGCTCTACCAGGCCACCGACGCCGGGCGCGAGTCCTTGAAGGAGCAAGCCGTGGCCCTGGACGGCGTGCGGACCCGCATCGAGGTCAGCAAGCGTTCACTGCGCGGCCACGACCGTCCGCCGGAAATCCATGAAGCCGTCCACAACCTGCGCCATGCCCTGCAGATGCACAGCGGGCGCTGGAACTCACAAGAAATAGAGCGGGTACGCACCCTGCTCAACGACACCGCGAAAGCCATCGTTGCCGGACCTGTAACCTCCCCTTCCCAGGAGCTTTCCGAATGACTTCGAGCGAAAACACCATCCACCGCGTCATGCACGAGATCAAACACCGTCAGCTGAGCGTGCTGAAAGTGGTCGACCTGACCCCGCGCATGCGCCGCATCACCCTTGGCGGCGCGCAACTGCAAGGCTTCATCAGCCTGGGCAGCGATGACCACGTCAAACTGCTGTTCGCCAACAACGCCGCCGAACAGGCGGCCATGGACGCCCTCGACCTGCCGAAGGAAGGCGTCAAACCGACCATGCGCGAGTACACGCCGCGGCGTATCGACCTGGTCAACAACGAGCTGGACCTGGACTTCGTCCTCCACGGCGATGGCCCTGCCTCGACCTGGGCGGCCCAGGCCAAACCCGGTCACACGCTCAATATCGCCGGGCCCCGTGGCTCGCTGGTGGTGCCGGATATCTTCGACAGCTACCTGCTGGTCGGCGATGAAACCGCGATCCCGGCCATCGGCCGGCGTCTTGAGGAATTGTCCGCCGGGCGCAAGGCGCTGGTGGTGATCGAGATCGAGGACGCACAAGAGCGCCAGCCGCTGCCGAGCAAGGCCGATGTACACGTGATCTGGGTCGAGCGGCATGCGCAGTCGGTGCTGGAGGTGCTGGCTGGCCTGCAACTGCCGGCCGGCGAGCTGTATGCCTGGGTCGCCCTGGAAAAGGCCCTGACCCGCAAGGCCAAGGCACTGCTGCTGGAAGAGAAAGGCGTGCCGGACGATCGGCTCAAGGCCGCCGCCTACTGGCGCCTCGATCCGAACGACGACGAGTGACGGGATCGCTCAGGGACGCGTCCTGGCCTTGGCCAGGCGCCGTCCCCGCCAGCGATCCAGGCCGATGATGCCCAGGCCAAGGACCTTGAATGCCGCCAGCATCACCAGCGCATTGAGCAGCACCCGCTCGTAGCCGAGCGCCGCCACATCGATGAAGGGATAGGGATAGAACCCGATCCACTGTCCGCGCAACAGCGCATAGCCGAAATACACCAGCGGATACAGCGTCCAGGCCAGCAGGTGCCTGATCCGCAAGGTGCCCTTCTCCACCCGCAGCCACCAATAGCCGGCGAACAGCAACGGCATCACGTCGTGTAGCAGACCGTCGGCAATCCATTGCCAGCCCTGGGGTTGCCAGAGATGGCGCAGCAGCAGGCTGTAGGCAATCGCCACGAAGAGAATGCTGGTCAACACCCCGGAGACGACCCAGGGCTTCAGCCAGAAGCGTCGCGCCGGTGAGTCACGGCCGAAGGCATCGGCGGTCAGTACGGTGGCGACGAGGATGTTGCTCAGCACGGTGAAGAACCCGAAGAAATTCACCAGGCCACCCAGCAGGCTGGCATCGCCCTGCCAGCGCGCGATCAAAATCAGGTACAGCTGCACCGCGAGGCCGAACCAGCCGAGCACGGCGGCAGCCCCGGCCCAGCGCCTTGCCTTCATCGGCTCATTGCTCGCGTTTGATATCACGCAGCATCTTCATGTACAGGCTTTCCACCTTCTCCCGCGCCCACGGGGTCTTGCGCAGGAAAGTCAGGCTCGACTTGATGCTCGGGTCGCTCTTGAAGCAGCGGATATCGATGCGTTGCGCCAGCCCCGGCCATTCGTAGCGGGCCACCAGCGCGGTGAGGATCTGTTCCAGGGTCACGCCATGCAGCGGGTTCTTGTCAGTGGCGGTCATGCCAGTGCTCCAGCCAAACGAAGGTGCGCACCTTAGGGCCCTTTTCACATCAGGGCAAATGCTTCCAGCAGTCTAGTTGGCGGGATGGCCATCAAGGAGGATTGCATTTTGATTTCATGGCAATGTTATAGTGTAACCATTCATGACCTCTGCCAAGGACCCCGCATGCGTTACCTGCCCCTGCCCCTTCCCCTCTCCCCCCTCGCCGTGGCGCTCTGGCTGGCGTCATCGCCCAGTCAGGCGCTGGAACTCGAACCCCAGGTGATCACTGCCAACCCGCTGGGCAACGCGCAACTGGCCACGCCGAGCAGCGTGCTCGAAGGCGATCGACTGCTGCTGCAACAAAAAGGCAGCCTCGGCGAAACCCTCAATGGCGAGCCGGGTGTGTCGTCCACCTGGTTCGGTCCGGGGGCCAGCCGGCCGATCATTCGCGGCCTGGACGGCGACCGCATTCGCCTGCTGCGCAATGGCGGCGGAG
>DQAA01000100.1:2457-2845 GCA_003523465.1 Pseudomonas sp. | reverse complement strand
AGCAGGTTGGTCTGCTGGGAAATGCTGGTGATCACTTCGAGGATCTGACCGATGTTCACGGTCTTGCTGTTCAGCGTTTCGATGTGAGTGCTGGAGGTGGAGATCATGTCCGAAAGACGATTCATCGCCTGGATGCTGCGGTCCACCACCTGCTGGCCTTCTTCGGCCAGGTGCCGTGCCGAGCTGGCCTGTTGCGACGCCTGGGCCGCGTTATGGGCGATCTCCTGGGCGGCGGCACCAAGCTGGTTGATGGCGGCGGCGACGCTGTTGGTGCGGTTGCTCTGCTCGTCGGAGTTGACCATCGACGAGTTGGAGGCGCTCACCACCCGCAGGGCCACTTCGTTGACGTGCTCGGTGGCCGAGGCCACTTCGCGGATCGACTCGTGGA
>DQAA01000100.1:0-2440 GCA_003523465.1 Pseudomonas sp. | reverse complement strand
AGGCGGCGGGTCAGGTCGCCTTCACCCTGGGCGATGCCTTCCATCGCGCGGATCATGATGTGCAGCGGACGCATCAGCACGTTGATCAGCAGGCCCAGCAGGGCAATGATGATGCCCACCGCGATGATGGTGGCAATCACCGCCGAAGTGCGGAACTTGCTGAGCATTGCGTAGGCTTTGTCCTTGTCGACAGCCAGACCGATATACCAGTTGGCCGACGGCAGGCCTTTCACCGGGGTGAAGCTGAGGATGGTCGGTTTGCCGTCCATTTCCACTTCCACCGGTTTCTTGTCCAGGCGCGGCGTGTTGTTGGGGAACAACTCGCTCATGGCCTTCATGGTCAGGTCCTTGTTCGGGTGGACCAGGATCTTGCCTTGGTCGTTGACCAGGAACGCATAACCCATGCCGCCGAAGTTCAGCGAGTTGATGATTTCCACCAGTCCGTCCAGGGACAGGTCGCCACCGACCACACCGACTTGCGGCGAAACCGGAGTGACGATGGAAATCACCATCTTGCCGGTACTCATGTCGATGTAGGGTTCGGTCAGGATGGTCTTGCCGGCGGCCAGGCCGTCCTTGTACCAGGGACGAACGCGCGGGTCGTAGCCGTCGGGCATCTTCATTTGCGGGCGAATGGTGAAGTCGCCGTTCGGATGGCCCAGGTAAGTAGTAAGGAAGCTCGAAGTTACGGCTTTCTGACCAAGTACCGTCCCGACATTCTGAGGATCGGTGGCAATGTTCTGGACAGCGTTTTCCACCAGCAGGATGCGACCGTCAAAAAGGTTCTTGATATTGGTCGCAGTGGTATCGCCCATCTCTGCGAGATAGTTCTCCAGGTTTTCCCGGATGGCATTACGTTGCAGGTAGTCGTTGTACAAAGTGAACAGGCTGAACGCGAGCATCACGATCAGTGAGGCGGCCAACAATATCTTGTGGCTGAAACGGAGATTTTTATTCATGGCGTGTTGGGTCCGCTAAGGTCTTGAATATCCGGGTGGTTCGCACGGAGTCGCTGTCGAGAGCAGAGTGGGTCCCATGTCCTTGTCGGGGTTTTCCTGTTTTTCGAGCGATCAATCACACTTTGATATCGGCTGATTCATACAAAAGCTTTATATGGAGGATGAAAAAACATGGCGGACTCCACCCCATTCGTTCTTGGTGCCGACCTCGGCGGACAGCCGGTTGCCCAGGCCCTGCGCCTGACTAACCGCCATGGCCTAGTTGCTGGTGCCACCGGTACCGGCAAGACCGTGACGCTGCAGCGTCTGGCAGAGGTCTTCAGCGATGCCGGCGTGGCGGTTTTCGCCGCCGATGTGAAGGGCGACCTCTGCGGCCTCGGTGCCGCCGGCAACCCCCAGGGCAAGGTGGCGGAACGCATCGCCGGGATGCCCTGGCTGAATCATCATCCCCAGGCCTATCCGGTGACCTTGTGGGATATCCACGGGCAATCCGGTCATCCGTTGCGTACCACCCTGAGTGAAATGGGCCCGCTGTTGCTGGGCAACTTGCTGGAACTGAACGACAGCCAGCAGGCGGCACTCTATGCGGCATTCAAGGTGGCGGACCGCGAAGGGCTGTTGCTGCTGGATATCAAGGACCTCAAGGCCCTGCTCGGTCACCTCAAGGACCACCCCGAAGTGCTCGGCGAGGACAGCGCACTGATGACCAGCGGTTCGACCCAGGCCTTGTTGCGGCGCCTGGCGACCCTCGAACAGCAAGGCGCCGAGGCACTGTTCGGCGAGCCCGCGCTGCAGCTGGAAGACCTGCTGCAGCCGGGGGCGGATGGCCGGGGGCGCATTCACCTGCTGGATGCCAGCCGCCTGGTCCATGAGTCGCCCAAGGTCTACGCCACCTTCCTTTTATGGCTGCTGGCGGAACTGTTCGAGCAATTGCCCGAGCGGGGCGATGCCGACAAACCGCTGCTGGCGCTGTTCTTCGATGAGGCGCATCTGCTGTTCAGCGGCACGCCCAAGGCGTTGCAGGAACGGCTGGAACAGGTGGTGCGCCTGATTCGCTCCAAGGGCGTCGGGGTGTACTTCGTCACCCAGTCGCCGGGTGATCTGCCGGATGACGTCCTGGCCCAGCTGGGCTTGCGGGTTCAGCATGGCTTGCGGGCCTTTACCGCCAAGGAGCAGAAGTCGCTGCGAGCGGTGGCGGACGGTTTCCGGCCCAATCCGGCGTTCGACACCTTGAGCGTGCTCACCGAACTGGGGATTGGCGAAGCGCTGGTGGGCACCTTGCAGGACAAGGGCACGCCGGGAATGGTCGAACGGGTACTGATCGCGCCGCCGCAATCGCGGATCGGGCCGTTGAGCGAGGCGGAGCGTGCGGCGCTGGTGGCGGGATCGCCGTTGGCCGGGCGCTATGACAAACCGATCGACCGGGAATCGGCCTATGAAATCCTGATGGCCCGCAAGGGCGCGGCGCCGGCTGCGGCGGG
>DQAA01000477.1 GCA_003523465.1 Pseudomonas sp. | reverse complement strand
GCACCCGGCCTCCGACCTGGTGACCTACGACGCGCGCAAGGGTGGGCCAGGCTGGGTGCAGCCCTGCCCGGTTCCGCGTCTTGAGGAGTTGTTTGAGAAATGCCCGTTCGAGCACTGGCAGCTGGAGGTCAAGAGCGCCTCGCGGACCCGCGCCGCGACCACGGTGCTGGCGATTCGCGAAATGGCCCAGCGCTTCGGCCTGCTGGACAAGGNNCCATCACCTCCAGTTCCCGGGAAGTGCTTGGTGCCGCCCAGGAGCTGGTGCCGGACATCGCCCGTGGCCTGGTGGCGGAATATGCATGGCTCGACCCGCTGAAGGTCGCGCAGAACTATGGCTGCAATCTGCTGGCACTGAACTGGACGCTATGCAGCCCCGAGCGCCTGGCCAAGGCCCAGCGCCAGGGGCTGCATGTGTCGGTATGGACGGTCAACGAGCCGGCACTGATGCGCCGGCTCGCCGATTTCGGCGTTGACAGCCTGATTACAGACTTTCCCGGTTTGGCCACTGCCACCCTCGAGAATCGCTGAAATCGATCTCCCCGGCCGGCTCAGGCCACCGGCCGGAGCCGCTCAAAAAAGCCGGTTGAGACCGTCGTACGCAGCTACCCGATAGGCTTCGGCCATGGTCGGGTAGTTGAAGGTGGTGTTGACGAAATACTTGAGGGTATTGCGCTCACCCGGCTGGTCCATGATGGCCTGGCCGATGTGCACGATCTGCGAAGCCTGGTAGCCGAAGCAGTGCACGCCGAGGATTTCCAGGGTTTCGCGGTGGAACAGGATCTTCAGCATGCCTTGCGGCTCACCGGCGATCTGCGCCCGGGCCATGCTCTTGAAGAAGGCCTTGCCCACTTCGTACGGCACCTTGGCCTGGGTCAGTTCCTGCTCGTTCTTGCCGATCGAGCTGATCTCCGGAATGGTGTAGATCCCGGTCGGCACGTCGTTGACGAAACGCCAGCTGCCGTTGTCGACGATGCTGCCGGCAGCGGAGCGACCCTGGTCGTGGGCGGCGCTGGCCAGGCTCGGCCAGCCGATCACGTCACCGGCGCCATAGATGTTCGGCACCTGGGTACGGTAGGCCTCGTCGACCTCGATCTGGCCACGGCTGTTGACCTTGATACCGATGTTTTCCAGGCCCAGCTTGTCGGTGTTGCCGGTACGGCCGTTGCACCACAGCAAGGCGTCGGCCTTGATCTTCTTGCCCGACTTCAGGTGCAGGATCACACCGTTGTCCACACCCTCGACGCGCTCGTACTCTTCGTTGTGGCGCACGGTGATGTTGTTGTTGCTGAAGTGGTAGCTCAGGGCCTGGGAGATTTCCGAGTCGAGGAAGCTCAGCAACTGGCCGCGGTTGTCCACCAGCTCCACCAGCACGCCCAGACCGCTGAAGATCGAGGCGTATTCACAGCCGATAACCCCGGCGCCGTAGATGATCAGCTTGCGCGGAGTGTGGCCGAGGCTGAGGATGGTGTCGCTATCGTAGATACGCGGGTGGTGGAAATCGATGTCGGCCGGGCGATACGGACGCGAGCCGGTGGCGATGATGATGTGCTTGGCCACCAGTTTCTCGACCACACCGTTGGCGCAGACCACTTCAACGGTCTGCTCGTCGGCGAAGCTGCCGGTGCCAACGAACACGTCGACGCGGTTGCGGGCGTAGTAGCCGGTGCGCGAGGCCACCTGCTTGGAGATCACCTTCTCGGCGCTTTTCAGCACGTCCGGGAAGGAGAACCAGCGCGGCTCGCCAATGGCCCGGAACATCGGGTTGGTGTTGAACTGCATGATCTGGCGCACCGAGTGACGCAGGGCCTTGGACGGGATGGTGCCCAGATGGGTGCAGTTGCCGCCGACCTGGCGACGGCTATCGACCATCGCTACCTTGCGTCCTGCTTTGGCGGCGTTCATCGCCGCCCCTTCTCCTGCCGGGCCGGAACCCAGCACCACTACGTCGTAGTTGTAGACAGCCATGCGTACTCCTTCAGAACAGGCCCGGGCACCACGCCGGCGACCGGGGCATCATGGCGCACGGTGAACGCCATGAAAAAATTTCGGGTGCAGTCTAATCAAGCTTGAACGGCGCGCACATTAACCCTTGGTCGCGTCGTAGGCTATTTTTCTCTGCACTACATGCAAGACATCATTCTTCGTTTTCAGCTGCGCTTGTAGCGACGATCCGTTCGAACGCCGGGGTCACACGAGCGACAAAACCGCTATCGGCACGCATCACGAAAACCGCAGCCAGATTCTGCGTCACGGCGAATTCCCAGCCTTGCTCCGGTCCGAGGATCAGCAACAGGGTGGAGTATCCGTCGGCCACCAGCGCAGACGCATCGAACACCGTCACCGCCGCCAGTGCATGGGACACCGGCTTGCCGAGACGGGCATCGAAGGTGTGGGAAAAACGCTGGCCATTTTCCTCGAAATAGTTGCGGTAGTCACCCGACGTGGACACGCCGAGGCCGTCGATACTGAGGATCTGCTCGGCGATCTGGCGGTCTTCCCGAGGCAGCTCCAGGGCCACGCGCCAGGCACCGCCATCGGGCTTGCGGCCGATCGCCTTGAGTTCGCCGGTCACTTCCACCAGCAGGTTCTCGATACCCAGGCCCAGCAGCCGTTCAGTGATGCGGTCGACGCTGTAGCCGGCGGCGATGCTGTTGAAGTCCAGTTCCAGCGCGATGTCCTTGCACAGTTGCTCGCCTTCGATGCGCAGGTGGCCCTGGCCAACGCGCTGGCGGACTTCGGCCAGGCGCTGGGCGCTGGGGACTTTTTCTTCGCGGGCCTGCGGACCGAAGCCCCACAGGTCCATCAATGGCTCGACACTCAGGTCGAACGCCCCTCCGCTTTCGCGCCAGAGGGTTTCGCCAAGACGCACGAGCTTGAGGACATCCGCCGGCATGGCCTGGCAACTGCCCGCAGGCAAGCGGTTGAAGCGCGCGACGGCGGAATCGCCGCGGTAGGTGGAGAAATGCTGGTCGATGTCGGCGAGGATGCTTTCGATCTCTTTCTTGACCTGGTCCGCGTCCGGGCCCGAGGCGGGCGGGACATATTGCACGGTCCAGGTGCTGCCCATGGTGGGGCCGGTGAGGCGCTCGATCGGGTCGGGTTTGCTGCAGCCGGTCAGGATGAACAGGGCACAAAGGGCGCTCAGGATTGGTTTCAAACCGGTCCTCCTAGGCAAGCCTTGGGGGCCTCATCGCCGGCAACGCC
>DQAA01000484.1:4086-4781 GCA_003523465.1 Pseudomonas sp. | reverse complement strand
GTCCGGTGGCGAGCAGGTTGGCCAGGTTGTAGATGCCCCAGTCCAGCCCGCCATTGGCCGCGTGCCGGTAATGCAGCGCGGCCTTGGCCACATCCGCCTCGCCGCCCCAGCCATGCTCCAGGCAACGCCCGAGCATGTTGTGCGCCATGGCACTGCCCTGCTGTGCGGCAATGCCGAACCAGGTCCGCGCCAGCGCCGGATCACGCTCGATGCCGCGGCCATCCAGGAGGATCTNNTCGACCATGCCTTTCTCCGAGGCCATCAACAGCGCCTGGGCCGCCTTGCCCGGACTCTGTTCGAGCATCTGCCCCAACTCGTCCGAACCCACCACTTCTTCACGTCGCAACTGGAAACTCATGCCTCAGACCTCGACCCAGCGCCGCAGCAGGTTGTGATAGGTGCCAGTGAGCTGCAGCAGCGACGGATGGTCCGGCACATCGGCGGTGAGTTGCTGGATGGCGCTGTCCATCTCGAACAGCNNGCGCGCGCTGGCTGTCTTCGCGGACCAGGCTCTGGGTCCAGAAGAACGCCGCATACCGGGCGCCACGGGTCACCGGGTTGACCCGATGCAGGCTGGTGCCGGGATACAGCACCATATCCCCCGCAGCCAGCTTGACCCGCTGCATGCCATAGGTGTCCTGGATTTCCAGCTCGCCGCCGTCGTAGTCCTCCGGGTCGCTGAAGAACAGGGTCGA
>DQAA01000484.1:249-4080 GCA_003523465.1 Pseudomonas sp. | reverse complement strand
TTATCGATGTGGAAGCCGAAGTTGCCGCCTTCGCGGTAGCAGTTGATCAGCGGCGGGAACACCTTGTGCGGCAGCGCCGCCGACATGAAGCGCGGGTTGGCCCACAGGCGCTCGACCATCGCCGCGCCGATCTCCTTGGCCAGCGGGTGGCCCTCGGGCAGTTGCAGGTTGTGCTTGGCCTTGGCCGACTGGTAGCCCGCGGTGATCTTGCCGTCGGCCCAATCGGTCTGCTCCAGCGCCTCGCGGATGCGCAGCACTTCCTCACGGGTAAACAGGCCGGGAATGTGTAAAAGCATGGCGATTTGGCACCTGAGCGGGAAAAGTCGTCAATGGTATTGATTCTTATCTGTCCACCACAAGCCCCGTCCGAGGGGCGGACATTGATCCGGGACAAAACTCGGTAGCAAAGGTGTAAAGAATGTAAATGCAAGGCTTTCTCAATTGTGAGTGCCAATCACTTGCTCTTATATTCCGCCCCCTCAAAACCTTGGGAGGGGGTCCACCTGATGTCGCGTCAATTCGTTCCAGCCACTGTCAGTTCACCGCGCTTGCTCGCATCCGCCATCGGTGTCGCCATCACCGCCACGTCCGCCGCGCAGATGGCCTATGCCGACGAGCCAGCGCCTGCCAAGCAGGATGGATCGATCACCCTCGATGCCACCAGCATCAACGCCCAGAGCGAGCAGACCAGCACCGAATACAAAGTGGAGCGGGCTTCGTCGCAGAAGTACACCGCGCCGCTGATCGACACCCCGCGTTCGGTCACCGTGGTCCCGCAGCAGGTCCTCAAGGACACCAACGCGCTGACCCTGCAGGACGCCCTGCGTACCGTACCGGGCATCACCTTCGGTGCCGGTGAAGGCGGCAACCCGCAAGGCGACCGTCCGTTCATCCGCGGCTTCGACTCGCAGAACGACACCTACATCGACAACGTGCGCGACACCGGTGCGCAGACCCGCGAAATCTTCGCCGTGGAATCCATCGAAGTCAGCAAGGGCCCGAACTCCGCAGTCGGCGGTCGTGGCGCAGCGGGCGGCAGCATCAACCTGGTGAGCAAGAAAGCCCACCTGGGCAACTCCTTCGACGGCGGTTTCACCTGGGGCTCCGACCAGACCCAGCGCTACACCCTCGACGGCAACTACCAGTTCAGCGATACCGTTGCCGGCCGCCTGAACCTGATGAGCCATGAAAGCAACGTCGCCGGCCGCGACAAGGTCGACTACGACCGCTGGGGCATCGCCCCGTCCCTGGCCTTCGGCCTGGGTACCGATACCCGCGTCAACCTCGACTGGTACCACGTCGAAAGCAACGACCTGCCGGACTCCGGCGTGCCTTACCGCTACTCCGGCACCGCGCGCACCTCGGCCAACCCGGACAAGCCCTACGCCGGCGGCGACGACAGCAACTTCTACGGCCTGACCGATCGCGACTTCCGCAAGGCGCGCACCGATATCGCCACCATCGCCGTCGAGCACGACCTGACCGACGCGCTGACCATCAAGAACACCCTGCGTCACGGCAACTCGATGCAGGACTACATCCTGACCCAGCCGGACGACTCCAAGGGCAACGTCAACAACGGCAGCGTCTGGCGCCGGGCCAACACCCGGGTGGGCAACACGTCCACCACCACCAACCAGACCGACCTGTTCGGCGACGTCTACATCGCCGGCTTCAAGAACAGCTTCTCCACCGGTATCGAGCTGAGCCGCGAAGAGAGCGAGCGTTCGACCTACGACGTCAACACCGACACCACCCCACGGACCAGTGCAGTCACCACCAACTGCACCCCGGCCATGATCGTGTCCAGCGGCTACAACTGCACCTCGCTGAGCAGCCCGAACCCGGACGACCCATGGGATGGCTCGATCAAGCGCAACTACGCCGGCACCACCACCAAGGGCAAGACCCACGCGGTCTACGTGTTCGACACCCTGGAGCTGACGCCTGAGTGGCTGGTGAACATGGGTCTGCGCTACGACCACTTCGACACCGAATACCGCACCTACGGCGCCAACGGCAACACCACCGTCAGCGCCACCGGCGTGCGTGCCGAAGGCGACGACACCAGCGAGTTCGTCACCGGCCAGCTCGGCCTGGTGTGGAAACCGGCTGACAACGGCAGCGTCTACATCTCCTACGCCACCGCCGCGACCCCACCGGGCGCGATGCTCGGCGAAGGCATGGAAGGCAACGTCCTGCCAGGCAGCACCGATCGCTCGGGCAACCTGCTCGGCAGCGACATGGAGCCGGAAGAAACCACCAACTACGAAATCGGCACCAAGTGGGACCTGCTCGACAGCCGCCTGTCGGTCACCGGCGCGATCTTCCGCACCGAGAAGGACAACGCCCGCGTCCAGGTCAACACCAACACCTACGAGAACATCGGCACCACCCGCGTCGACGGTATCGAGCTGTCGGCCAGCGGCAAGATCACCGACAAGTGGCAGGTGTTCGCCGGCTACGCCTACATGGAAGGTCGCCAGATCGACGGTGGCCCGATGGGCGCCGCCAACGACGGCAACCAGCTGCCGAACCTGCCGAACAACTCGGCAAGCCTGTGGACCACGTACCAGGTCACGCCGAAGCTGACCATCGGTGGCGGCGCCTTCTACACCGACGACGTGTTCGGCAGCGTGGCCAACACCACCATGGTCGACAGCTACGTGCGCTACGACGCCATGGCTGCCTACAAGCTGACCAAGAACGTCGATCTGCAGCTGAACGTGCAGAACCTGACCAACGAGGTCTACTACGACAAGGCGTTCTCGACCCACTTCGCCAACCAGGCCGCCGGGCGCACCGCTCTGCTGACCACCAGCGTTCACTTCTAAAAGTTTTTCGCAGGTTTGGCCTCGCCCCGTTCATTTCGATGACCGGGGCGTTTGTGTATCAAGGCATAATGCGCGACTAATTCGCATTCCCAGAAAGATCAGGTGGTCGATGTGCTGAAAAAGACGCTGTTCCAACTGCACTGGTTCTTCGGCATCACGGCCGGACTGGTGCTCGCGCTGATGGGCATCACAGGCGCAGCGTATTCGTTCCAGGATGAAATCCTCCGGGCCATCAACCCGCAGGTGCTCAAGGTCCAGGTCCGCGAGGGCGGTGTGCTGGCACCGGCCGAACTGGTGCGCCGGGTCGAGGAAACCGAGGGCAAGAAAGTCTCCATGCTCTGGGTCGAGACCCACAGCGACGCCGCCGCGAGGGTCTTCTTCACCCCGCCGCCCGGTGAACGCCGTGGCCAGCTGCGTTACGTCG
Organism: Pseudomonas sp.; assembly: GCA_003523465.1. Taxonomy (GTDB): domain Bacteria; phylum Pseudomonadota; class Gammaproteobacteria; order Pseudomonadales; family Pseudomonadaceae; genus Aquipseudomonas. Next base: position 822 of record DQAA01000484.1, on the reverse strand, counting down.
ATCCGTATACCGGCGCGTTCCAGGGCGATGTCGTGGGCCAGGACTTCTTCAACCTGATGCTCAACCTGCACCGTTTCCTCACCATCGGCGACACCGGCCGGCAGATCACCGGCGCCTGCACCCTGATCCTGGTGTTCTTCTGCCTTTCCGGCCTGTACCTGCGCTGGCCGCGCCAGGCGCTGAACTGGCGCACCTGGCTGACTTTGGACTGGGCCAAGAAAGGCCGCGCGTTCAACTGGGACCTGCACGCGGTGTTCGGCACCTGGTGCCTGCTGTTCTATCTCCTGTTCGCCCTGACCGGGTTGTTCTGGTCCTACGAGTGGTACCGCGAAGGCCTGAACAAGCTGCTTGCAGACAAACCGCCAGCGGGCCAGCAGCAACAGAAACGCGGCGAAGGTCGCGGCGGCCATGGCGGCCCGCCCAAGCCCGATGCCAACGCGCCAGCACTGGTGGTGGACTACGACGCCATCTGGGACAGCCTGCAGAAAGCGGCCGGCCCGACGCTGTCCGCCTACAACCTGCGCCTGCCGCAAGCGGGCGGCCAACCGGCGATGATCTTCTATCTGCTGGACG
>DQAA01000484.1:0-211 GCA_003523465.1 Pseudomonas sp. | reverse complement strand
GGTGTACAACGACAAGTCGTTCAAGGCGCAACTGCTGACCAGCGTCTATGCCCTGCACGTGGGCAGTTACTGGGGGCTGCCGGGGCGCATCATCGTCACCCTCGCCAGCGTCACCATGCCGCTGTTCTTCGTCACCGGCTGGCTGTTGTACCTCGATCGCCGGCGCAAGAAGCGCCAGGTCCGCGCCGCCCGCAGCGGCCTGACCCAGGGC
>DQAA01000482.1:2866-4437 GCA_003523465.1 Pseudomonas sp. | reverse complement strand
GTGCTGCTGCACAGTCGCGCGGCCGGCCTGGCCGCACCGCTCGACGGCGTATACCCGTCCATCCAGGACACCGAAGGCCTGCAGCGTCACGTCGGGTTCGCCCGTGACATGGGCTTTGGCGGCGCCCTGTGCATCCACCCCGGCCAGGTCGAAGTCATTCACCGTGCCCTGCGCCCTTCCAAGGCCGAACTGGACTGGGCAAGGCGGGTGCTGGAAAAAGCCCGGGACGGGGCCGGAGTCTTCACCCTGGACGGCCAGATGGTCGACGCCCCCGTGATCCTGCGCGCCCGTGCCACCTTGCAACAAGCCGACTGACCCCCAGTTCCAACGCCCATGCCCCCGGTGCCCAGGCATTCCCTTGTTCTGACGGACAGCGAGCGCCGGCACCGGGGGCACCCATCCGAGGGGACCTCCTCATGATCATCAAATCCTTCAAGGCCAGACGCCGTTGCAAGCGCCTGGTCTGCCGGCTGCTGCGCGCGCTGTCGAGGATGCCATCCTATGGTTGAAGTCGCGGGATCGTGCCCGCCGCACTTGCTGCAAGCCGCCCGGCAACTGATGGCCGAGCATGGCTATGCGGCCATGACCATGCGTCAGTTGGCCGGGCGGGTCGGCCTGCTACCGGGCAGCCTCTATCACCATGTCGCCTGCAAGCAGGACCTGCTGCTGACGGTGTTGCTGGATATCGTGGAGCGTCGCGTCGAGGCCTGGGAGAAAGGCAGTCACACCCGTGACCTGGCAGGCTTCGTCGGGTTTCTGCTGCAGCGCCAGTGCAGCCACCCCGATGAAGAAGTGCTGTTGCATCATGAAGCGCGGTTTCTGGAGGCCGCCCAGCGCAACTGGCTGGACAAGGCACTCGCACGCCTGGGCCAGCCACTGGTACGGATTATCGAAGGCAGCTGGCTGACGCCGGATGGTCGCAAGGCCTGCGCGGCCATCCTGGCGGTGATCGATGCCGCAGGGAGTTTGCGTGTGCAGGGCCATGACGAGGCCTGGGTCAACGCGCAGGCCCTGAAGATCTGCCACATGCTGGCCCGCGATTGCGTCGGTGGGTTCGGTGGCGCAATTGCCGGCAAGCCAGCACTCACAGGGCCGCACTGTCAGCGCGAATAACGCGGCAGGTCTTGAATGAAGAAGCATGGCTTGCCCATGAAGGTATGGGTATCTACACATCTTTTCCGAAGACCAGTGGTGACCCCGGGTCGCTTGTCGAGAGACCGCATTATGGCCACCAGGCGCATGCCGATAGATCTTCAGCGCTCTTCAGATCGAGCGCCGCCCGCGCGGCGCATCGCTGTGCATGACGATGCTCTTGCAGCGCCCTCAAGATCGAGCGCCGTCCACACGGCGCATCGCTGGCAAGCCAGCTCCCACATTTATTGCAACGTGCCATGGCCTGTGAAATCTCCGTTGCCAGCCTTTGGATGTTCGGCGATCTATCGTGGGGAGGCTACTGGGTTCGGCGCGGTATCGCGCCGGACAAACAAAGCGGTCAACCATGGCCTAACTGACATAGGTACGTTGCAACAAATGTGGGAGCTGGCTTGCCAGCGATGCGCCGCGCGGGCGGC
>DQAA01000482.1:2127-2801 GCA_003523465.1 Pseudomonas sp. | reverse complement strand
CAAGCCACGCTCCTACCTGAACTACGTCGTTCGGGCCTCGGCGCCCTGGCGCAAACGCTGCAGAAAACGCGGAAACACCTCGGGGTTGACCATGCGTGGCGCCTCGTGACCATCCAGCACCTGCAGGATCTGCTGCGCCGCCCAGCGCCCCATGCGCCAGCGCGCCTCCATGGTCACCCCCGCCGTGTGATAGAGCCCGACGACATTCTCGAGCCCCAGCAGCGGGTGATCGAGCGCCGGTGGCTCTTCATCCCAGACATCCAGCCCGGCACTGCCCAGATGGCCGCTGGCCAATGCAGCATGCAGCGCGGCTTCGTCATGCAGGCCTCCACGGGCGGTGTTGATGAACACCGCTCCCTTGCGCATGCGTGCGAAGGTGTCGGCATTCATCAGCCTCAGGGTGGACTCGGTTCGCGGACAGTGCAGCGAGACCACATCACTCGATTGCAGCAANNTCATCCAGCGTCACCGCCTGCCCTCCCCGCGCGGCCACCTGGCCGGCGTCGAGAAACGGATCGTGGGCGAGCACCCGCATCCCCAGCGCCTGCCCCAACCGCGCCACTCGGGTACCGATTTCACCCAGGCCGATGAGACCCAGGGTCTTTTCGTACAACTCCGAGCCCATCAGGTCCTCGCGGGAGAATCCACGCGAAGTCCGCAGACGCCGGTCGGAC
>DQAA01000482.1:0-2118 GCA_003523465.1 Pseudomonas sp. | reverse complement strand
CGACTGCGCGTTGGCGCCGGACTGGTTGACCACCAGCACGCCGGCACGGGTACAGGCAGCGACATCCACCGTGTCGTATCCGGCACCGTTGGTGGACACGCACAACAGGCGCGGCAAGCGGGCCAGTAGCGGCGCGCCGACGTGCCAGGGGTGCGGCAGCTCGTCCCTGGCCGACGGTACCTGGTAGACCTCGCAGGCTTGCAAGGTATCGAGGATCAGCGCAGGGTCGGCGCTACGCGCTACCGTGCACAATTCGACACCCGGCGCCTCGGCAAAGGTCTGCGCCATGACCGGGTGGTACCACACATCGAAACGCATGATTCTTTTCATCTCGGCATTCATCTCCCGCACCTGCCTCAGTGACCGACCTGGGTCGATACGGCCTTGCGTCCGAGGAACTTGCGGATGCCGATGTTTTCCTCAACCTTGCCATCGCCATCGAGGTAGCCGTGCCTGCCCAGTTCCGGCATCAACAACGCGGAAATCAGGGTAATGGCACCGATCGCGGCAACGTACACGTAGAAGTACTCCTCCAACCCGACGGAGCGGAAACTCAGCGCCACGTACTCGGCCGAGCCGCCGAACATCGCGGCCCCCACCGCGTAAGGCAGGCCGACACCCAGGGCACGCACGGTGGGCGGGTAGAAGTCGGCCTTGAGCACACCGGTGACCGGGGTATAGAACGCTGCGATCAACAGGCCGGCGACCACCAGGGCGAAGGCGCTGTAGGGGTCCTGCACGCCCTTGATGGCGGTCAGTAGCGGGATGACCAGGAAGGTCGACAGCACGCCGAAGATGATCATGTTGCGCCGCACGCCGATCTTGTCGGCAAGCAGGCCGAACACCGGCTGGCAGAGCATGAAGATGACCAGCGCGACGGCCATCAGGATACTCACCGTCGGTGCCGGCAGGCCGACGCTGACCACCAGGAACTTCTGCATGTAGGCGGTGAAGGTGTAGAAGTACAGGGAGCAACCGATGGTGATGGTGAAGGTCAGCAGCACGGCCTTGCGGTGTTGCATCAGCGCCTTCAGCGAGCCGGACTCCTTGCGTTTCATGTCCGCTTCGGTCGCTGTCTCGCGCATGGTCCGCCGCAGGTAGACCACCACGATGGACGCCAGGGCGCCGATCAGGAACGGTATGCGCCAGCCCCAGGCCTTCAGGTCCTGCTCGCTGAGTACGAGTTGCAGAACCGCCACGGTCAACAAGGCCAGCAACTGCCCGGCGATGATGGTCATGTACTGGAACGAGCCGTAGAACGAACGGCGCCCGGCCCTGGACACTTCACTGATATAGGTGGCCCCGGTGCCGTACTCGGCACCGACCGAGAGCCCCTGCATCAGACGCGCGACCACCAGCAGCACCGGCGCAGCCACGCCGATCGAGGCGTAGGTGGGCATGACCGCGATCATCAGCGAGCCACCGCACATCATGAAGATAGAGATGATCATCGAGATCTTGCGCCCTCGGGTATCGGCGATGTAGCCGAAGATCCAGCCGCCGAGCGGACGCATGAAGAACCCCACGGCAAAGATGCCGGCCGTGGCGAGGAGCTGGCTGGTCTGGTCGCCAGCGGGGAAGAACAGCGAAGCGAAGTAGATCGAGGTGTAGGCATAGATGAAGAAGTCGTACCACTCCACCAGGTTGCCGGAGCAGACCCCAACGATGGCGGTAGTGCGCTCTTTGCGAGTCAACGGACGTGCCGTATGCATGTCTGCGTTCATATCAGTACCCTTGTTGTTATTGTTTACCGACGCAGGAGGTAGCGTCGCACAGGGTCCTGAAACGAGCAGGGGCAGGCACGGCCTAACAGCTATGCTGATCCGCTATCCCTCGCGGCCCTCCTGCGCCCGGTTGCGCAAATGGTCGGCGACCTGCTCCGCGACCTGGGCCAGGCAGCCCTTGAAGAAGTGGTTGGTCCCGCAATAGACCTGGACAGGTCGATGATCCGCTCGCGCCCATTCGAGGACGTTGGCCAGGGGCGCCATATCGTCCTGCTCACCGTGCAGCAACAGGCACCCGACGGGCAACGGCAGCGCGGCGTAGTGGCGACCGCCAGGCACCTGACCGACCGGCAGCCCCAGCAGGGCGATGGCGCTGAACTGCCCGGGTAACGCG
>DQAA01000096.1:242-4120 GCA_003523465.1 Pseudomonas sp. | reverse complement strand
GCGAAACCTGTGGGAGCCGGCGTTGCCGGCGATGAGGCCAGCAGCAACAGCATCAATCCTCAGGGATTGCTCAGTCGCGGTACTCGCACAGGTAAGCGGTATCCACCGCTACCTTCAGCTGGAACTTGGCATTGGCCGGGACGTTGAACTGGCTGCCGGCGGAGAAGGTTTCCCAGTTGTCGCTGTCTGGCAGCTTGACGGTCAGGGCGCCGGAGACCACGTGCATGATTTCACGCTGGGCAGTGCCGAATTCGTATTCGCCCGGGGCCATCACGCCGATGGTGGCTGGGCCTTCAGCGCCGGTGAAGGCGATGGATTTGACCGTGCCATCGAAGTACTCGTTGACTTTGAACATGGGCGACTCCTGAAAAGAAAGGGACCGAAAAGGCCGGCCAGTATGCCCAAGCCCATTGGTCCCGTCATCCGCTTTCAGGTGCCCTGCAAGGGCAGGGTCAGCGGTAGCAAACGCGCGGTGTTGCGCGCATCTTCGAGGGCGCGGTGCTGCTGCCCGTGAAACTGCAACCCGGCCAGTTGCAACGCGCCGTTGAGCCCCAGCGGCCGGCTCAGGTGGCGGGCCTTGGCGAAGCGCTGCTTGAGGTTGAGGTGGGGCAGTTGCGCCAGCAGGCTGTCCAGGCCGTTGGCCTGCCATTCCTGGATCAGTTGCTTGCGGTCATAGTCGCCCCAGCTGGTCCAGCCCTCGAGGCGCGGCTGGTAGTTTCCAAGCCAGCGCTCGAACTGGCTCCAGACCTCGCCGAACGAGGCCGCACCATCCACGTTGGCCTGGGTGATATGGGTGAGTTCGCGGCAGAACGGCGTCAGTTGCGGACGCCGCCGCGGTTTGACGAAGCGCTGGAAATGATCCACCTCGCGACCCTCGCGATTGACCAGGCTTGCGCCGATTTCGATGATTTCCATCTCCGTGATCGGCCAGCCGCCGTCGTCGGTGGTAGCTTCCAGGTCGATCACCAACCAATGGCCCATAACTGATTCCCTGACAAGATGACGCCCAAGCGTAGCCAAACACACGGGTTGGCGGTATCCCATGGCATTTTGCCCCAGTGCGCGAAAATGGCGCATGCACCGGGTTGTACTACCTCCGGAAAACACCTAGCTTAGTTGGATTCAGGTCGGAAATTCTTGAGAGTGTTGCCCTTGATCCCTGCGCCAATACCACGAGTATTGCCTTCGTTGTTGTGCCTTGCCCTGACCTGGCAGGCCGCCCCGGCTTTCGCTGGCGAAACCGTGGACATCAGAATAGGCGCGGCGCATTTCCCGCCCTACACCGTTCGCCCCGAGCAGGGCGCCGACACGGGCCTGCTGCCGCAACTGACCGAAGCGCTGAACAAGGCGCAAAGCCAATACCATTTCGTCCTGGTGCCCACCTCGATTCCGCGGCGGTTTCGCGATTTCGAGCAGGGGCGGGTGGACATGGCGATCTTCGAGAACCCCGACTGGGGTTGGCAGAACATTCCCCATGTCAGTGTCGACATGGGCCTGGAGGACGCCGAGGTTTTCGTCACCCACCGCACCGAAGGCCGCGACCAGCGCTACTTCGCCGACCTCAAGGGCAAGCGCCTGGCCCTGTTCAGCGGTTATCACTACGCCTTCGCCAACTTCAACCCCGATCCGCGCTACCTCGCCACCACCTACAACGCCACGCTCACCTATTCCCACGACAGCAACCTGCTGATGGTCCAGCGCGACCGCGCCGATATCGCCCTGGTCACCCGCTCGTACCTGAGCGATTACCTGGTGCGCAATCCGGACAGTGTCGGTGAGTTGCTCGCCTCGGAGCGTATCGATCAGGTCTATCACCACTACGCCCTGCTGCGTCCGCAGGCGAAGATCAGCGGCGAGCAGTTCGCCGCGCTGCTGGAACAGCTGCGGACCAGTGGCGAGTTGCTGAGAATCTTCCATCCCTACCAGATCCAGGTGATCGGCCCGCACAGTCATTGAGCGATGCCGGTATCACCCGCTGGTATCAGTTCGGCAGGCCGGCGCTGCGTGCGCTGGAGACCTTGCGGCAATGCACCAGGGCATCGCGGATCATGAAGTTGACCAGGGTCGGCGAGACACCCAGTTCCTTGGCGATGTCCTTCTGCGGCACGCCATGCAGGCGGTACATCTCGAAGGCGTAGCGGGTGCGTGGTGGCAGTTCGGTCAGGGCGTCGGCGATGTGTTCGAGGGTGGCGAAGTTGATATGCGCCGCCTCGGGCGAAGCGCCCTGGACCACCACGTTCAGGCCTTCCTCTTCACTCCCCGAGTACTTCATTTCCATCGCCTGCTTGCGGTAGTGGTCGATGGCCAGGTTGCGCACGATCTGGAACAGGTAGCTCAGTTGCGCCTTGAACGACGAGGTGATCTGCGGCGCGGAGTTGAGACGAAAGAAAGCGTCCTGTACGACATCCTCGGCCCGTGAGCGGCAGCCGGTGATGCGGGCTGCGATCTTGACGAGGATGCCGCGGTTGTCGACGAACGCTTGGAGTAACGGTGAATCGCACTTACCTGTGGATAGTTGTTCCGCCATGGAAAATCACCTTTCTCGAAGTGGATAGCGAACTGTCCTACGAGGTAGTTCGCTGCGACGTGCGACAAACTAGTATTAATGATAATTATTGTCAAATGCGAAAGCTGGTGAGATGTCCTGCGATTTCGATATAAGCCCGAGGCTGTGACGGGGTGCATGAATGCGTTGTGGCGGCTGCTGCGCCATACACGTTTCACGGCGATTTCGTCAGGGGTCGGGCTTTCCTTATCGCACAGGCAAATGACGAATCGGGGTCTGTCGCGCAGGCAAAAAAAGACCGCCTGATCGGCGGTCAAGAAAACCCGGAGGGGTGTCTGAGGTCCCTTCGGGCGGGAGGACGGACCTAGCGTTTGCCGAGGATCTTGCCGAGCATTTCCGGACGCGGCGCGCCCTGCTGCTGTTGCAGGCGCTGCTGTTCGTCGAGGTAGAAGATCGCCGGAGTGGCGGACAGCCCCAGCTCTTCCATCAACGCCTGGTTGGCGTCGAGTTTTGCCTGGACCTCGGCGGGTATCGTGTCCAGCGCCTTGAGGGTGCTCGCCTTGCCGGCCTTTTCGTGTTCCAGCAGGGCCTGGCGCGGATCCTTGGCGGCGAGCAGGGCAGCGGATTTGCCAGGGCTGTCGGCGCGGATGATACCGACCATGATATGGCGCAGTTGCACTTTGCCGGACTCGACCCACGGCCGCGCCTGCTCCCAGAACATGTTGCAGTACGGACAGTTGGGGTCGCTGAACAGGTAGACGATGCGCGGCGCATCTGCCTTGCCGTCGGCGATCCAGGCCGCTTTCTCCATCTTCGCCCAGACCTCCTTGGCCATCGGTGCGTACACCAGCTTCTCCAGTTGCGGCTCGCTCAGGTCGTGCCCCTGTTCGTCGAACAGGCTGCCGACCAGCACATGCTTGCCATCCGGGGTCAGGTACAGGGCCACGCCGCGGTTCTGGAACTGCGCGGCATAGCCCTTGAGGCCGTTGGGCGCATCGAAGCTGCCGACCACCTTGGCGCCCTTGGCTTCGATCTGCTGGACGGCGGCGGGCAGTTCTTCGGCCATCAGCAGCGGGCTGGTGCCCAGGCCCAGGGCCAGGCTCAGGTACAGCGGGATTCTCATGGAGCGTTCCTTGTCGCGGGAGTGGGGGCGCGGTGCAGGTCTTCGTCGAGGGACTGCAGCGCATGATGCAGGCTGGCCCTGGACAGCTCGCCAAGATGGCTGCCGACCAGGCGGCCATCGGCGTCGTAGAACAGGGTGGTCGGCAGGGCCATCGAGCCGACCTCGGTCGCCAGCCGGCCGCCGGCGTCGAACAGCACATGGGACAGGTTGAGGCCGGTGGTGGCGAGGAAGTTGCTGACGTTCTGTGGC
>DQAA01000096.1:0-212 GCA_003523465.1 Pseudomonas sp. | reverse complement strand
CGCGCCGGCACGGTGGGCACCAGGTGGCCCAGATATTGATCACCAGCGGTTTGCCGCGAAGGCTGTGCAGCGCGACTTCCTGGCCCTGGGCATTCTTCAGGTTCAGCTCCGGCAATTGCGTGCCCTGTTCGTACAGATGGCTGGCCCAGCTGGTCAGCAGCCAGAACAGCGCACCGCTGGCCAGGCCCCAGCCCAGCGGACGGCGCCGCGCC
>DQAA01000012.1:255-3005 GCA_003523465.1 Pseudomonas sp. | reverse complement strand
GAAGATCAAGGCTGGGGCCAGCGTCGGCTGGCGCATCCAGCCCTCCCCGGCCAGCCCCACCAGGCCGGCGGCGAACACCAGCCCGATGGCGTAATGCAGCACCCAGCCCCACGCCAGCTCATGGGCGACCGGCTCGCTCCTGGCAATCCCTTGATGATGCACGCGCCCCTTCAGCAGGTGCCCGGCCCAGCGCCCGAGCNNCGCTTGAGCAGCAGCGTCCACAGGTCCATGACCAGCGTGGCGCCAATCCCGATCAACACAATGGAAAACATGGCAAAACCCCTCGGCACGTTGACGAAAATCGAACATGCCACGCAGGATAGAAGTTGAAGTCAACTTCAAGTCAAGGGTCTACCGATGGACATTGCCGACGTCGCCAAGCGCACCGGAGTACCGGCCTCGACGCTGCGTTACTACCAGAAGAAGGGTTTGCTCGAATCACTGGCCGGGCATGGCCAGCGGCGCCAGTTCGCCGCAGATGTGGAAGACCGCCTGGCGCTGATCGCGCTGGGCCAGGCGGCGGGGTTCTCACTGGACGAAGTTGGCGCGATGCTGGTGGACCTGCAGGTGGACCGGCAGAAGCTGCTGGACCGGGCCAAGGAGATCGATGCGCAGGTGAAGCGCCTGCAGGCGATGAGCAAAGGGCTGCGGCATGCGGCGGAGTGCCCGGAGCAGGATCACCTGGCGTGTCCGACGTTTCGGCGGTTGATGAGCGTGTCACTGGCGAAACGCAAGATCGCGTGAAACCGGCCTGCGCCCTACTCCCCGCAACGCCAGACAGGCTGCGAAAGGTGCTCATGGAAAAAGTCGGACAGCGCCCGGATTTTCGCCGGCCGTGTCCGCGCTGACGGCGTCACGAAGTACAACCCTCCCAGGGTCATGCTCCATTCCGGAAGAATCCTCTCCAGACGCCCATCGGCCAGGTACTCGCTGGCAATGAACTCGGGCAACTCCGAAATGGCGAGCCCTTCGAGCAAGACCGGCAGCAGCGCCTCGGAGTTGGTGACCCGCAGCGGCCCGTTGGGCACCACGTCTTCTTCCGTCCCCGCCGCATCGGTAAAACGCCACACCTGGCTGCGGGCGCGGTAGGCATAGCTGAGACAGGGCGCGTCAGCCAGATCCCTCGGATGCTGTGGGCGACCATGCCGCTGCAGGTAGGCCGGCGCCGCCACCAGCACCTGGGTGACGGCACACAGGCGCCTGGCCACCAGGGAGGAATCGGGCAATGCCGCAATCCGCAGCGCTGCGTCGAAACCCTCTGCAACCAGGTCCACCGAGGCATCGGACAGGTGCAGGTCGATGGACAGCCCAGGGTACTGGCGAATCAATTTTGGCAGCAACGGCGCCACCCAGCGCAACCCGAACGACATCGGCACCGCCAGCCGCACCTGCCCTCGGGGCTGTACCGACAACTCCATGGCCGCCCCCTCGACTTCCTCGGCCTGACGGTAGATCTCGCTCGCCTTGCCGACCATGCCGTGCCCGAACTCGGTCAATGACAGTTGCCGTGACGTGCGATTGAACAGCCGCCCGCCCAGGCGTTCTTCAAGCCGGGCAACCGCGCGTGAAACCGNNAAACCGTAGGCACCGAGACGCCCATGATCCGCGCCGCAGCGGCGAACGATCCTTCTTCGGCCACCTTGGCGAACATGGCCAGGCCTTCAAAATCCGGGAGTTTGCTCATTTCATTTCTGCAACGATGAGTTTCAAACGATTCTATTTTGGTTTTATCTCATCGTCGATACGCTTCTCCCACCGAAACAAACAACCTCTTGGAGAAGCAAACATGAACGGCAAACTTGAAGGCAAGATCGCAATCGTCACCGGCGGCTCCAGCGGCATCGGCCTGGCTACTGCCAAGCTCTTCGCCAGTGAAGGCGCCACCGTCTACATCACCGGTCGGCGCCAGGCAGAACTGGACGCCGCCGCGGCGCAGATCGGCAACGCGACCGGTGTGCAGGTCGACTCTTCGAAGGTGGAGCAACTGGACGCCTTCTACCAACGGGTAAAAGCTGAGCACGGCCGCATCGACGTACTGTTCGCCAATGCCGGCGGCGGCTCGATGCTGCCGCTGGGCGAGATCACCGAGGCGCACTACCACGACACCTTCGACCGCAACGTCAAAGGCACGCTGTTCACCGTGCAGCAGGCGCTGCCGCTGCTGGCGCACAACGCCTCGGTGATCCTCACCGGCTCCACCGCAGGCAGCTCCGGCACCCCGGCGTTCAGCGTGTACGCCGCGTCCAAGGCTGCCGTACGGGCCTTCGCACGCAACTGGATTCTGGATCTGAAAGAGCGGAATGTACGGGTCAACACCATCAGCCCGGGTGCCACCCGCACCCCGGGCCTGGTGGAACTCGCCGGCCCCGATGCCGCGCAACAGCAAGGCCTGCTGGATTACCTCGCTTCGCAGATCCCGCTGGGGCGTGTCGGCGAGCCGGAAGAAATCGCCAAGGCCGCGCTGTTCCTGGCGTCCAGCGATGCGAGCTTCGTCAATGGCGCGGAGCTGTTCGTCGATGGTGGCCAGGCGCAGGTCTGAGCTCGGGGCTGATCCATTTGCCGTCGCGTTGTGCCGGCGGCAAATGGATCTAACCTTCTCTCAACCCAGGCGAGGACGGATCGGGCGGATGGCCTTGTCGATCTTCGGTATCACCGGTTGAGGCGCACATCTCGCTGCCGTAGGTTTTTCAGACATGGGCATTTTGAACGCATGCGCTGGCAGCACCGCGATCGGTGTGGGAGCGGATTCA
>DQAA01000012.1:0-203 GCA_003523465.1 Pseudomonas sp. | reverse complement strand
GCCCGCCAGCGCGTAATGTTCAGCCAGGAGCAAAAACGAGCGGCTGGAAAACTGGTCAGATTGATGCAGTAGCGATTGAAGGACGGGAGCTATATGGAGAACGGAATGAGACGACCCTAGCCATCCTGGATAGCTGATCCCGACGACCAAAAAATGTCGCATTTAGCTGCAAAACTTCCTCGATTTCCGACTTTCTTGTAGGC
>DQAA01000015.1 GCA_003523465.1 Pseudomonas sp. | reverse complement strand
GGCCAGTCCGGACAACAAAAAACTCTCAGCCAGAAAACAAAAAAGGGGCCGCATCAGCGGCCCCTTCTCTAACCCAAAAACCAGAATCAGAAGATGCTGATCGGGTACTCGACGAAGATACGGACTTCGTTGCCGTCGTCGTTGTAGCCGTTCAGACGGACGCTTTCCGAAGTGCGCAGCCAGGAGCCACGCAGCTTCACGCTCAGGTCCTTGGCAGGGCCTTCCTGGACGACGTATTTGACCTGGTTGAAGATCTCGCGCTCGGTGCCTTCGCCGAAGCCGTGGGTGTTGATGTTGTCACCACGCACGTAGGCGATGTTGTAGGTCAGGCCCGGTACGCCGTAGGCGCCGAAGTCCAGACCGTAGGCGATCTGCCAGGAACGCTCGTCTTCAGCGTTGAAGTCGGACCAGTAGGAGTTGGCCAGGTAGATGGTCGAACCACCGTCACCCACGCCCGAACCGTTCTGGTACCAGCCGTACTGGTAGCCGGTGCTGCCGGTGCTGCGCTGGTGGGCGATGGTCACCGAGTGAGGACCGAAGGCGTAGGTGGCCGCCAGGCTCCAGATGGTGTTGTCGTCGCCAGTCAGGCCGGCTTTCTGGACGTACTTCTTGTCGATGTCCGACTTGTAGCCGTTGAAGTCCAGGGTCAGGGACTGGTCCTTGGCGATGGCGTGGACGTAGTTGACGCCCAGGTAGTGCTTCTTCAGCACGTCTTCGACATCGGAGGTGTACAGCGAGGCAGTCAGGTTCGGCATGAACTTGTAGCTACCGCCGAAGACGTTGATCGACTTCAGGTCGGTGTCACGCTGTTCGGTGGACTTGCGCGCTTCGCGGGTGTAGCGACCGGCGTTCAGCTCCAGGCCTTCGATTTCCTTGGAGTTGATCGAAGTACCGGTGAAGCTTTCAGGCAGCAGACGGGCGTCGTCGTATTGCAGGACCGGCAGGGATGGCATCTGGTCGCCATACTTCAGCACGGTGTTGGAAACGCGGAACTTGACCGCTGCGCCACCACGGGAGATGTCGTGCTGGGCGTTGCCGCTGTCGCCACGCTTGAAGAAGTCGATACCGCCGCCTTCGTTGTGGCCGCTGCCGCCGTCCAGGCGCACGCCGTACAGGCCGAAGGCATCAACGCCGACGCCGACGGTGCCCTGGGTGAAACCGGACGAGAACTTGCCGATGAAGCCCTGGCCCCACTGACGCTGGTCATTGGTGTCGTGCTTCTTGTCACGATTCATGAAGCCGTTGCGCAGCAGCAGGGTAGCGCTGCTGTCTTCCACAAAGCCCTTGGACTCTGCTTGGTCGTTGGCCATTGCTTGAGTAGCGGCCATGAGCCCCAGTGCGAGCAGACTGATCCGGGTTTTCAACATTTTGTTTTCCTTATTACGTGATTTGATACGCGCTGCAGCCAAACGCCAGAAACCACGCCCCCTGCGTGGGTTGACGCTCACGGACTGAAAATGAAAGGCCCGCGCGAGCGATCGCGGCGGGCCTTTTATTTGTTATGTCTTGGCCGTACGGCCTACAGGCGTTGGCCCGAATCCTAGCTGCGGGCGGAATGACATGTCAAAAGTTCGTGAAGAGATGATGGCAAATTTCATCTTTTTCGCGGTTTTCCTCGGAAATTCATCGAGGCAACAACGGATTCGGTCGTCAGATTCGTCGGAAATCGCCCGTAAAACCGGGAATTTCGCGAAACGGAAAAGATTCAGCTCGGAGACATTTGGAAACAAATAGCCGGGAAAATAAACACCTGAAAAGTTAACATTTGCAAATGCCAAGCATTATCATCCGCGCATTTTTACAACATCCAAAAACATCGCCGGATATCCACTCCAATGCCTTCCCCCTGCCGCCTTTCCCCTGTGTCCCTGGGCTTTTCCCTGCTGTTCGGCTCAAGCCTGGCCATGGCCGCCAGCACCACCCTGCCGGAGTTGTCGGTGACCGCCGACAGCGAAAGCGAACGCGATGATCCGCGGGTCAAGGAGGTCACCACCGCCACCCGCACCTCGACCCCGGTGCGCTACGTGCCCCAGGCCGTGGACTCGATCAAGACCGACAACGTCCTCGACTACGGCACCTACGAGCTGGGCAAGGCCCTGAGCGGCCTGCCCAACGTCAGCAGCGGCGCCGATACGCGCTTCGACAGCGTGCGTATCCGCGGCTTCGATGCGAGCAACGACTTCTATCTGGACGGCATCCGCGACGACAGCCAGTACGTGCGCGACCTGCACAACATCGAGCGGGTCGAGGTACTCAAGGGCCCGGCGGCAGTGCTGTATGGCCGTGGCAGCCAGGGCGGGATCATCAACCGGGTGAGCAAGGCACCGGAAGCCGGGCGGCGTTCGAGCATCGAGGCCCAGGGCGGCAGCGAAGACCTGCGCAGCCTCTACGCCGACCTCAGCGCAGACCCGAGCGAAAACATCAGCTTGCGCCTGAACCTGGGCAATCGCGACAACAACAGTTTCCGCGATGGCATCGACGGCAACCGCCAGCTGTTCGCGCCGTCCATGAGCTGGCAACTCACGCCGGACCTGAACTGGCTGGTGCAGTACGAATACAGCCGCTACAACCGCACCCCGGACCGCGGCATCCCCGGCAACCCGCAGACCGGTCGGCCGCTGGACGTCAGCCGCGACACCACCTACGGCGATACCGGGCGCGACTACATCGACGACAAGACCGAGTCGCTGCGCTCGCGCCTCAACTACCAGTTGAACGAAAACTGGCAGCTGCGCCACACCCTGGGCCTGATCACTCTCGACAGCAATTTCGACAACACCTACCTGGTCGGCTACGTCCCGGCCACCAACCTGGTAACCCGCCAGCGCTGGCAGCAGGACCTGAACACCCGCAACCTGTTCAACAACCTCGAAGCCGAAGGCCGCATCGAGACCTGGGGCCTGGAACACACCCTGCTGGTCGGCCTGGAACTGGGCGAGCAGCGTCGCAACTCGTTGCTGCACAGTGGCGGCACCAGCGTGCCTTCGCTGAACGCCTTCAACCCGAACAGCGCTATCCAGCACAACGGACGCATGACCGTCTCCAGCAACAACCACACCGACGTCAGCAGCAGCGGCCTGTACCTGCAGGACCAGATTCGCCTCAACGACCAATGGCAGATCCTCGCCGGCGTGCGCTTCGACCGGTTCGACGTGGAAACCACCAGCAAGGTCAGCGGCCGCAGCGAGAAACAGGACAGCACCGGCACCAGCCCGCGCCTGGGCATCGTCTACTCGCCGTGGAAGGAACACTCCTTCTATGCCTCGTGGAGCAAGACCTTCTCGCCGCCTGGCGGTGGCCTGATCGGCATCACCCCGGGTGCGGCGGGCAATACCAACGAGACCGACCCGGAAACCACCCGGCAGAAGGAACTCGGGGTCAAGAGCGACTGGCTGGACGAGCGCCTGAGCACCACCCTCGCCGTCTATGAGCTGGAGCTGTACAACCGCCGCAACCTCGACCCGCTGGACCGCAACCGGGTGATCCTCACCGGCCTGCAGCGCTCGCGCGGTATCGAACTGACCGCCACCGGCAAGCTGGGTGGCAACTGGTATGTACGAGGCGGGATCGGCCTGCAGGACGCGATCATCGTCGACGACACCGAAGGCAACGCCGGCAACCGTGTCTCCGACGTGGCCAAGCGCAATGGCAGCGTGTTCCTCACCTGGAAACCGGAAATGGGCTGGTACGCCGAGACGGGCCTGACCTTCGTCGGCCAGCGTTATGCCGATACCCGCAACACCATCGTCCTGCCGGGCTACGGCACCTGGGACGCACTGGCGGGCTACCGGACCAAGGACTGGGACCTGCGCGCGGCGCTGAGCAACATCACCGACAAGACCTACTACGCGTCGGGCACCAGCGCGGCGCAGATCCAGTTCGGTGACCCAAGAAGCCTGGTGGTGACCGGGACCTACAGCTTCTGACCTGACGGCCTCATCGCCGGCAACGCCGGCTCCCACAGGGTTCGGCGATGAGGCCCTGAACAGCACCCACAAAAAAGGGCGATGCCTCCCCGGCATCGCCCTTTGTCTTGCAGACCCCGCCCATCAACCGTGCCAGATGCCCACCAGCGCATCGAGCTCGGCCTCGGTAATCAACCCCACTGGATAACGCTCCTCCAGCAGGCGCCGTGGATCGGTCTTCCTGACCCGGATTGGTCCGTTGTGTTTCAACCACTGCGCCAGCACTTGCAGCGCTTCATGGTTCATGACTGTCGGGTGCGAAGCCAACTCACGTGCAGCATTCATTTCACACGTACTCCCCCAGAGGCGTGAGCTGACCAAATTACTCAAGATTTATGACAAATCCGTGGGAAACCCGGACCGTCCATCCTCTTGTTACAACATTGGTATTAATACAAAAGCTATGCCACGCAGGGGAACCGGCCGTCGTCCAGGCATAAAAAAACCCGTCATCGGACGGGCTTTTTTCTGGCGTCAAATCAGCGACTTGCCGGCGCCGGCTGTTGCTGGGTCAGGCAGTGGATATTGCCACCGCCCAGCAGCAGTTCACGACCCGGCACCATGACCACCTCATGATCCGGGAACAGCCGCGCCAGGATCGCTCTAGCCTCGGCATCGGCCGGGTCATTGAAGCTCGGGGCGATGATGCCGCCGTTGACGATGAGGAAGTTCACATAGGAGCCGGCCAGGCGCGAAGACGGGGTGCGCTCCTGGCTGCCGGCGACCATGTCGACGCCGTCGCACTCTTCCTGGGTCGCGTACAGCGGGCCCGGAATCGGCATTTTGTGCACCACGAAGGTACGCCCCTTGGCATCGCGCTGGCTTTCCAGCACCGCCATGGCCGCGCGGCAACGGGAATAGTTGGGGTTATTGGAATCATCGGTCCAGGCCAGTAACACTTCGCCCGGGCTGACGTAACAGCAGAAGTTGTCGACGTGGCCGTCGGTCTCGTCGTTGTACAGGCCGTCCGGCAGCCAGACGATGGTTTCCACCGCCAGGTTCTCGCGCAGGATGTCTTCGATCTGCTCGCGGTTCAGGTGCGGGTTGCGGTTGGCGTTGAGCAGGCATTCCTCGGTGGTGATCAGGGTGCCTTCGCCATCGACATGGATCGAGCCACCTTCGAGCACGAAGCCTTCGGTGACGTAGCGCTCGCAACGCTCCAGGCCCATGATCTTGCCGGCCACCTGCTCGTCGCGGTTCCACGGTGCGTACAGGCCGCCGTTGAAGCCGCCCCAGGCGTTGAACGCCCAATCCACGCCGCGCACTTCGCCGCTGTCGTTGATGACGAAGGTCGGGCCGGTGTCACGCACCCAGGCGTCGTCGTTGCTCAGTTCCACCACGCGGATGTTCGGCTCGTTGCCCAGGCGCGACACGGCATTTTCGTACTGGCCGGCAGACACGCCGACGGTCACCGGCTCGAAGCGGGCAATCGCCTTGGCCACGGCGGTATGGGCGGCCTGGGCCGGCTTGCCACCAAGGCGCCAGTTGTCCGGACGCTCCGGCCAGATCATCCAGACCTGGGTTTGCGGCGCCCATTCGGCGGGCATATGAAAGCCATCGGCACNNCGGCACGGGGAGTAGAGGTCAGAGTCTTCATGGGTCGAACCTTGGTGGATGATCGAATGAACGGATTTATATCGGATAAATATCCGCATTGAAAGCCATGAAACAAAATCGTCACGCATAAAAAAGCCGGCTAAGCCGATACAAATCGACTTAACCGGCTTCGATTCAAGGCCTTAGAGCTCTTCTGACAACACTCGGGCGATGCTGTCCACGAAGAAATCGACACTGGCCCGCGTGGTGCACATCGGCGGCTTGATCTTGAGGATGTTCAGGTAGTCGCCGGTGGGCTGCATGAAGATGCCCAGGTCGCGCAGGCGGTTGCACAGGATCATGGTTTCTTCCGTGGCCGGTTCCAGGGTGTCCGGGTCGCGCACCAGCTCCAGGCCCAGGTAGAAGCCGGAGCCATGCACCGCACCCGCCAGCGGATATTCATCGACCAGGCGCTGCAGGCGCGCCTTGAAATAACCGCCGGTTTCCCGGGCGTTCTGCCACAGGCCTTCCTCGGCCATCACATCCAGTACCGCCATGCCGATCCGGCAGCTCACCGGGCTGCCGCCGGCAGACGAGAAGAAGTAGCCCTCGGCCTCCAGCGCCTCGGCGATGGCCCGTGTGGTGATGACCGCGCCCAGCGGATGGCCATTGCCCATGCCCTTGGCCATGGTGATGATGTCCGGCACCACGCCCTGCTCTTCGAAGCCCCAGAAAAACTCGCCCATGCGCCCGTAGCCGACCTGCACCTCGTCGGCGATGCACACGCCGCCGCGCTCGCGCACCCTGGCGTAGACCTGTTGCAGATACCCCGCTGGCAGCGGGATACCACCGGCATTGCCGTACACCGGCTCGCAGATGAACCCGGCGAGCTGACGACCACTGGCGTCCACTTCGGCGAGGGTCGCATCGACATCGGCCACGTAGGCGGCAGTGCTGTCATCGCCGCGGTACTTGCCGCGATAGGTGTTCGGCGCCGTCACCGGGTGCACCCATTCCGGGCGGGTGGTCAGGGCCAGGGGGTTGTCGGCGATGGAGGTGGAAATCGCATCGGTAGCCACCGACCAGCCGTGGTACGCCTCCAGCACGCTGAGCACATCGCGCCCGCCGCTGGCGGCCCAGGCCAGGCGAATCGCCAGGTCGTTGGCCTCGGTGCCGCTGTTGACCAGGAACACCCGGTCCATGCCTTTCGGCGCCAGGGCCAGGAGGCGCTCGGAGAATTCGGCGATGGAGGCGTAGTGGAAGCGCGAGTTGGTATTGAGCAGCGACCACTGCCTGGCCGCCTCGCTGACCATGCGCGGATGCCCGTGACCGAGCACCGCGACGTTGTTGAGCATGTCCAGGTAGGACCGCCCCTGCAGGTCGATCAGGTAGTTGCGCCAGCCCCGCTCGATCTGCGGCGGCTGCTGGTAATAGTGCTTCTGGGAACGGGCGAAGCTGGCATCGCGGCGCTCCAGCAGGGCTTGCGGATCGCTCAAGGGCGCAGCGTCGCAGTCGAAACCGAGCAGCCGCGCCGGCGACGGGCACACCGCCTGCCACGCCCTG
>DQAA01000387.1 GCA_003523465.1 Pseudomonas sp. | reverse complement strand
GCTCGGCGGCGGCCAGGCCCGGGGCGCCGGTACCGGCGTTGGCATTACCGGTGTTGGTCAGCAGGTAACGCACGGTGCCCTGCACGCGCTGCTTGGCGATGATCACGGGAGCTGCGCAGAAAGCGTTCAGGGTGAACACGCCAGCGACGCTGGAGCCTTCGGCGCAGCGCATCACCACCACATCCTTGCGCCCTGGGCGCTTGATGCCGGCAGAGGCGATACCGAGTTCGCAACCTGGAACCGGGTGCAACGTTGGCAAAGGACCAAGACCAACAGCCATGAAAGCGCTCCTAGAAAAAATTCACCGTCGGCGATTGGACGGTGCTTGAGATGGAACAACGCCGCGACGGTGGGAACCGGTCGCGGCGTGGTGTTCATGTTTCAGCGTGACGCGGCTCGATCAGTTGATCTGACCGTGGCAATGCTTGAACTTCTTGCCCGAACCGCACCAGCAGACTTCGTTGCGGCCCAGTTTCTGGTCGTTGCGCACCGGCGCGGTGGCGACGGCGACGTCAGCGCCCTCTTCCTGCTGCTCGGCGGCTTCCAGGCCTGGTGCTGCGGCGTGCTGGAACTGCATGCGCTGGGCCAGTTCCTCGGCTTCGCGACGCAGGCGGGCTTCTTCTTCGACCGGGTCTTCGCGACGCACCTGGACGTGGGACAGGACGCGGATGGTGTCGCGCTTGATCGACTCCAGCAGTTCCTGGAACAGGGTGAACGACTCGCGCTTGTACTCCTGCTTCGGGTTCTTCTGGGCGTAGCCGCGCAGGTGGATACCGTGGCGCAGGTGGTCCATGGTCGACAGGTGGTCTTTCCACAGGTCGTCGAGGACACGCAGGAGGATCTGCTTCTCGAAGGTACGCAGGGCTTCGGCGCCGGCGCTGTCTTCCTTCTCGTTGTAGGCGGTGACGAGTTCGTTGAGGACCTTCTCGCGCAGGGGTTCCTCGTACAGCTTGTCGTCCTCGTCGAGCCATTGCTGGATCGGCAGTTTCACCCCGAAGTCGCTGGACAGCGAGGCTTCCAGACCGGGGACGTCCCACTGCTCGGGCAGGGACTGCGGCGGAATATGCTGGGCGAAGGTGGCGTCGAGGGTTTCCTGGCGGAACTCGGTGATGGTGTCGCCGATGTTCTCGGCAGCCAGCAGGCTGTTGCGCATGTGGTAGATCACCTTGCGCTGCTCGTTGGCTACGTCGTCGAATTCCAGGAGCTGCTTGCGGATGTCGAAGTTGCGACCTTCGACCTTGCGCTGCGCCTTCTCGATGGCGTTGGTCACCATGCGGTGCTCGATGGCCTCGCCGGACTGCATGCCCAGGGCCTTCATGAAGTTCTTCACCCGGTCGGAGGCGAAGATGCGCATCAGGCTGTCTTCCAGGGACAGGTAGAAACGGCTGGAACCCGGGTCACCCTGGCGGCCGGAACGACCACGCAGCTGGTTGTCGATACGACGCGATTCATGGCGTTCGGAGGCGATCACGTGCAGGCCACCGGACTCGATCACCTGCTGGTGACGCTTCTGCCAGTCGGCCTTGATCTGGGCGATCTGCTCGGGCGTCGGGTTTTCCATGGAAGCCACTTCGACTTCCCAGTTGCCGCCCAGCAGGATGTCGGTACCGCGACCGGCCATGTTGGTGGCGATGGTCAGCGCGCCCGGACGACCGGCCTGGGCAATGATCTCGGCTTCTTTTTCGTGGTACTTGGCGTTGAGGACCTTGTGATCGATACCTTCCTTCTTGAGCAGGTTGGACATGTGCTCGGAGGTCTCGATGGTCGCGGTACCCACCAGGACAGGACGGCCGGAAGCCATGCTTTCCTTGATGTCGGCGATGATCGCGACGTACTTCTCGTCAGCGGTCAGGTAGACCAGGTCGTTGAAGTCCTTACGAGCCAACGGCTTGTTCGGCGGGATGACCATAACGTTGAGGCTATAGATCTGGGCGAACTCGAAGGCTTCGGTGTCGGCGGTACCGGTCATGCCGGACAGCTTGTTGTAGAGACGGAAGTAGTTCTGGAAGGTGGTCGAAGCCAGGGTCTGGCTTTCGGCCTGGATGTTCAGGTTTTCCTTCGCTTCGATGGCCTGGTGCAGGCCTTCGGAGAGACGGCGACCCGGCATGGTACGGCCGGTGTGCTCGTCGATCAGCAGGACCTGGCCGTCCTGGACGATGTATTCGACGTTGCGATGGAACAGCTTGTGCGCCCGCAGGCCGGCGTAGACGTGGGTCAACAGCCCCAGGTTGTGCGCCGAATAGAGGCTCTCGCCATCGGCCAGCAGGCCGACCTGGGTGAGCATCTCTTCGATGAACTGGTGACCGGCTTCGTTGAGTTCGACCTGGCGGCTCTTCTCGTCGATCTTGAAGTGGCCTTCCTGGGTGACTTCGCCTTCCACTTCTTCGATGTGCTGCTTCAGGCGCGGGATCAGCTTGTTGATCTCGATGTACAGCTTGGAGCTGTCTTCGGCCTGGCCGGAAATGATCAGCGGGGTACGGGCTTCGTCGATCAGGATGGAGTCGACTTCGTCGATCACGGCGAAATTCAGCTCGCGCTGGAATTTCTCTTCCATGCTGAACGCCATGTTGTCGCGCAGGTAGTCGAAACCGAATTCGTTGTTGGTGCCGTAGGTGATGTCGGCGGCGTAGGCGATGCGTTTCTCTTCCGGCGGCTGGAAGGGGGTGACGACGCCGACGCTCAAGCCGAGGAATTCGTACAGCGGACGCATCCAGTTGGCGTCGCGGCGGGCCAGGTAGTCGTTGACCGTGACCACGTGCACGCCCTTGCCGGACAGTGCGTTGAGGTAGACGCCGAGGGTTGCCACGAGGGTCTTGCCCTCACCGGTGCGCATTTCCGCGATCATGCCTTCGTGCAAGGTCATGCCGCCGATCAGCTGCACATCGAAGTGGCGCATGCCCATGATCCGCTTGCCGGCCTCGCGCGCGACGGCGAAGGCTTCGGGCAGGAGCTGGTCGAGGGTCTCGCCTTTGGCCAGGCGCTCTTTGAACTCGGGGGTCTTGGCCCGCAGCTGTTCATCTGAGAGGGCCACCATCTGCTCTTCGAAGGCATTGACGGTCTGGACCGTCTTGAGCATGCGTTTTACTTCACGCTCGTTCTTGCTTCCAAAAAGTTTCTTTAACAAAGGCGCAAACATATCGGCAGGATCTTCCACACATAGGGATGGAGGGCGGCCCCGTGAGTCGCCCGTGCAGCCCGTATTGGCCGCATGCGAACGAGCATTCTACCCGGAAACGATGGTGAGGAAAGTGGTGGTGTTCCACGATGCTGGCACAGCGCTGTGACGGGGCTTTTTTACAATAAGGGCTTTTTCCTCAACTTCAACCCGCACGGGTCAAGATTCACGTGGATAGCGGCTCTCCAGCCCCTTGCGGGTGATCTGTTAAGATGCCGGAATCGTTCCCCCAGGTGTCATCATGGCCTATCGCCTCTCCCCTGCCCGCGCGCCCGGCGTATTGCTGCGCGAAGCACGTCCTCTCAAGGCACTGTTCAACCAGGCGCAACGCCTGGCGCAATTGCAGCGCCTGGTGGAAAGCCAGTTGCAGCCGGCCGCCCGGGAGCATTGCCATGTGGCGACCTGGCGTGAAGGCACGCTGACGCTGATCGTCACCGACGGCCACTGGGCCACGCGCCTGCGTTACCAGCAGAAGCGCTTGCAGCGTCAGTTGCAGCAGCTGGAAGTCTTCGCCAGCCTGAGCCGGATCCTGTTCAAGGTGCAGCCGGTGACTGGTACACCCCGCACTCCCAGCCATGTCATCGACATCTCCGACAAGTCGGCAGAGACCATCCAGGCCACGGCGGAGGGGATCACGGATCCGAACCTGCGGGCGGCGCTGGAGCGCTTGGCGAGTCATCGCAAGAGCAATAAAGATAAATCTTGAGGTGCTCCCACAGGGCCCTCCGCTGCTCTTCCGGAAATAAAAAAGGCCGCCCGAGGGCGGCCTTAAAACTAGAGAGAGTATTCGAGCTTATACAGCGGCAACCGGACGCATATAGGAGATCGGTGCGGTGCTGGCATCTTCGAAGGTCACCACTTCCCAGGCGTCCTTCTCCTCGATCAGCTTGCGCAGCAGCTGGTTGTTCAGCGCGTGACCCGACTTGAAGCCACGGAATTCGCCGATCAGGCTGTTGCCCAGCAGGTAGAGATCGCCAATGGCGTCGAGGATCTTGTGTTTGACGAATTCGTCTTCATAGCGAAGACCGTCTTCGTTCAGTACACCGTCCTTGTCCACCACGATGGCGTTTTCAACGCTGCCGCCGAGGGCGAGGTTGTGCTTGCGCAGGTACTCGATGTCGCTCATGAACCCGAAGGTGCGGGCGCGGCTGACTTCCTTCACGAACGAGGTGCTGGAAAAGTCGACGCTGGCGCTCTGGGTCCGGTTGCGGAACACCGGGTGGTCGAAATCGATCTCGAAGCTCACCTTGAACCCGTCGAAAGGCAGGAAGGTGGCGCGCTTGTCGCCATCTTCAACAGTCACTTCGCGCAGGATGCGGATGAATTTCTTCGGCGCGTCCTGTTCTTCCAGGCCGGCGGATTGAATCAGGAATACGAAGGGGCCTGCGCTACCGTCCATGATCGGGACTTCGGAGGCAGAGAGCTCGACGTAGGCGTTATCGATGCCCAGGCCAGCCATGGCCGAGAGCAGGTGCTCAACCGTGTCTACCTTAGTATCGCCGTTGACCAGCGTGGTCGACATGGTGGTCTCGCCGACGTTTTCCGCACGGGCAGGAATATGCACCACGGGGTCGAGGTCGGCTCGGCAAAATACGATGCCGGTATCCACAGGCGCGGGTTTCAGGGTCAGGTAAACCTTTTCCCCGGAGTGCAGACCGACACCTGTGGCACGGATGATATTTTTCAGGGTGCGTTGTTTAATCATGGCATTGGCCGCTTCAGCACAGATTGCGAACTGGTATCAACAAAGGCTGGGGATGATAACAGACCCAACCTTTGCTGAACACCAATCACCCTAATACCCCTGATAAATTCCATCAATCGGCCTGGCGACGCAGGAAAGCCGGGATGTCCAGGTAATCCAGATCGTCCTGCGGGTTGAGCTTGGCAGCCGCTGCCGCACCGGCGTGGGTCTGGTTGCGCATCACGGTCGGACGCTCCAGATCACGATAGTTGACGGCCGATTGCTCGTTGCGCACAGGCGCCGGAGCCGGGCTCGAAGCCTGGGCTGCCGCGGTCTGCAGGGTGTTGTCGATGATCTTGACCGGTTTCTCGATCTTCGCACCCAGACCGGTGGCGACCACGGTGACGTGCAGCTCGTCGCGCATGTCGGGATCGATCACGGTACCGACCTTGACCATCGCGTGATCGGAAGCGAACGCCTCGATGATGCTACCCACGTCGGAGTATTCACCCAGCGACAGGTCAGGACCTGCGGTGATGTTCACCAGGATGCCGCGGGCGCCCTGCAGGTTGACGTCTTCCAGCAACGGGTTGCGGATCGCCGCTTCGGTGGCTTCGCGAGCACGGTTAGGACCGCTGGCGCAGCCGGTACCCATCATCGCCATGCCCATTTCGCTCATCACGGTACGCACGTCGGCAAAGTCGACGTTGATCATGCCTGGGCGCTTGATGATGTCGGAGATACCGCGAACGGCACCGGCCAGAACGTCGTCCGCCTTGGCGAAGGCCGACAGCAGGCTGGCGTCCTTGCCGAGGATGGTCAGCAGTTTTTCGTTCGGGATGGTGATCAGCGAGTCGACGCTGTCGGCCAGCGCGCGGATGCCTTCATCGGCGATCTGCATGCGCTTGCGGCCTTCGAACGGGAACGGACGGGTCACCACCGCAACGGTGAGGATGCCCATTTCCTTGGCCACTTCGGCAATGATCGGCGCGGCACCGGTACCGGTACCACCACCCATGCCGGTGGTGATGAAGACCATATTGGTGCCCTGCAACACCTCGGCGATACGCTCGCGGTCTTCCAGCGCGGCCTGACGGCCGATTTCCGGGTTGGCACCCGCACCCAGGCCCTTGGTCACGCCGGTACCCAGTTGCAGAATGGTGCGCGCACCGATGTTTTTCAGGGCCTGAGCATCAGTGTTGGCGCAGATGAATTCGACGCCTTCGATGCTGCTCTTGACCATGTGGTTGACGGCGTTGCCACCGCCGCCACCGACGCCGATCACTTTGATGACCGGACTTTGCGGGACGTTGTCTACGAGCTCGAACATTTTCCCTCTCCTTTCATTTCTCTAGTTTTTGCGCCTACCACTACTGCTTTTGAAACTTAGAAGTTTCCCTGGACCCAACGCTTGAAGCGCTCAAGCACGGGGGCCTTCGGTTCATCGCCATAGCTGTCGTTTCTGATACCTGGCACTGGCACGCCGTCGGACTGTTTCTGCAGACCGTAGGTCAGCAGGCCCACGCCAGTGGAATAGATCGGGTTGCGAACCACGTCGCTCAGCCCCCGNNAGCGTACCGGCATGTGGAAGATTTCCTCGGCCAGCTCGACCGCGCCTTCCATCTTCGAGGTACCACCGGTCAGCACGATGCCGGCAGGTACCAGGTCTTCGTAGCCGCTGCGACGCAGTTCGGCCTGGATCAGGGTGAACAGCTCGTCGTAGCGCGGCTCGACCACTTCGGCCAGGGCCTGGCGGGACAGCTCGCGCGGCGGACGATCGCCAACGCTCGGCACCTTGATGGTCTCGCCGGCACCGGCCAGCTTGGCCAGGGCGCAGGCGTAGCGAATCTTGATTTCTTCGGCGTACTGGGTCGGGNNAGGGCCATGGCGATATCGTTGGTCACCTGGTCGCCGGCGATCGGGATGACCGCGGTATGACGGATGGCGCCTTCGGTGAAGATCGCGATGTCGGTGGTACCGCCACCGATATCCACCAGGCACACGCCCAGCTCTTTCTCGTCATCGGTCAGCACCGAGTAGGCCGAGGCCAGTTGTTCGAGAATGATGTCGTCGATTTCCAGGCCGCAGCGACGCACGCATTTCTCGATGTTCTGCGCCGCATTGACCGCGCAGGTGACCACATGGACCTTGGCTTCCAGACGTACGCCCGACATGCCCAGGGGCTCGCGCACGCCTTCCTGGTTGTCGATCACGTAGTCCTGCGGCAGGGTGTGCAGCACTCGCTGGTCAGCCGGAATCGCAACGGCCTGAGCGGCGTCCAGGACTCGCTCCAGGTCGGCGGCACTGACTTCACGATCACGGATCGCCACGATGCCGTGGGAGTTCAGGCTGCGGATGTGGTTGCCGGCCACGCCGACGAAGGCCGAGTGGATCCGGCAGCCAGCCATCAGCTGGGCCTCTTCGACGGCGCGCTGGATCGACTGCACGGTGGACTCGATATTGACCACCACGCCTTTCTTCAACCCGCGCGATGGATGGGTGCCGATACCGACGATCTCCAGGGTGCCATCGGCGGCGACTTCGCCTACCAGTGCAACCACCTTGGACGTGCCGATATCCAGCCCGACGATCATTTTGCCGCTATGCGCATTTGCCATGGGTCCTGCCTCTCTCTAATTCTTCGCCACGGCGGGTTGGGCCGCGGGCTGTGCAATCGGTTCCCGCCAGCCAACGGCAAGTCCGTTGGCGTAACGCAGATCGATGCGGGCGATGTTCGTGATCTGTTCTTTGAGCGTCTTGTTGTAGATGGCAATGAAGCGGCGCATTTTTTCTACAAGATGGTCGCGCCCCAGCAGCAGTTCGATGCCCGGACCGGCGCTGCCGGCGCCGGTGGTCAGGAACCAGCTGCCCCGCTCGCGCAGTTCCAGGCGAGCGATCGAGAAACCCAAAGGGCGCAACATCTGGTTCAGTACCTGATATTGCTGCATCACTTGTTGCTGAGCGCGCTGCGGCCCGAAGAGCTGCGGCAGGTGCTCGTAGTTCGCCAGCTCACGCGGGGTGAACGCCTGGCCCTGGTTGTTGAGCAAGGCATCCTCGCCCCAGCGCGCCACCGGCAACTGTTCTTCCAGGCGGATCACCACTTCGTCCGGCCATACCCGACGGACTTCGGCGTGGGCGATCCAGGGCATCTGCTCCAGTTCGATACGCATGCTCGCCAGGTCGACGGTGAAGAAGCTCGCCGCCACATAGGGTGCGATCCGCTGCTGCACCGCCTGCTGGCTGATGTAGCTGAGGTCGCCCTGCACGGCGATCTTGGTGATCGGCCGGTCGGCATACGGCATCAGCCGCTGCGCGCCCTCGTAGGCGCCGAAACCGGCAACAACCAGCAGGACCGGCCACATCAGCCGCTTGAAGATGCTGAAGTTCGGCTTGGGCAGGCGCGCCGACAGCGGCTCCTTGGCCACCATCCGGCTGGCACCGCGCGGCACCGGCTTGTTACGGCCGGCGGCGGGTTGCTGATGAC
>DQAA01000094.1 GCA_003523465.1 Pseudomonas sp. | reverse complement strand
CGTCGGCCCGGGCACCGGGGCCTCCATCGTTCGCCGCCTGCTCGCCGACGGTTACCGCGTGGCCATGCTCGCCCGCAACGCCGAACGCCTCGCCGCCCTGCAAGACGAACTGCCCGACACCCACGCCTTCCCGGTGGATGTCAGCGATACCACGCAACTGGAACAGACCCTGGACCAGATCAAGGCCCAACTGGGCGACGCCGACGTGCTGGTCCACAACGCCGTGGGCGCGACCTTTGGCAATTTCCGCGAGATCGACCCGCAGGCCCTGGAAATCAACTTCCACACCAACGTCATGGCCCTGCTCCATCTGGCCCGCAAGCTGTCCCCGGCGATGGTGGACAAGGGCCAGGGCGCGATCATCGTGACCGGCAATACCTCGGCCCTGCGCGGCAAAGGCCATTTCGCCGCCTTCGCGCCGACCAAGGCGGCCCAGCGCATTCTCAGCGAGTCCATCGCCCGGGATCTGGGGCCGAAAGGCGTACACGTGGCCTATCTGGTGATCGATGCGGTGATCGATATGCAGTGGACGCGAGAAATGCACCCGACCAAGCCCGACGACTTCTTTATCCAGCCGGACGATATCGCCGCCGAAGTCGGCCATCTGATCCAGCAACCCCGCAGCGCCTGGACCTTCCTGACCGAAGTGCGCCCCTTCGGCGAGACCTGGTAAGCCGCGCCGCCAGCCGGGGGCNNCCGGTGCTATGATCCGCCCCCGGACCACGCAGGAGACCGCCACCATGGGCCATTCCCAAGCCAGCAAGCAGAGCACCCACGAACGCATCGTCGCCATCGCCGCCGAGCGCTTCTGCGAGCTGGGCCTCGACGGCCTGAGCATTGCCAACCTGATGAAGGAAGCCGGCCTGACCCATGGCGGCTTCTACAAGCATTTCGAGTCCCGCGACCAACTCGTCGCAGAAGCGCTCGACAGCGCCTTCAAACGCTCGGAAACCCCGCAACGCAAGGACTTCAACACCCTGGTCAGCGACTACCTGAGCCCCGAACACCGGGATGGCGTCGGCACCGGTTGCGCAGTGGGCGCACTGGTCAGCGATATCGGCCGGGTCGAGGGCGAGGCCCGCGAGCTGTACACCAACAAGCTGCGCGCCAACTTCAAGGGCATCGCCCATTTGCTGGGCGGTGCGGACGGTGAAAAACGCAAACAGGCGATGATCGCCTTCAGCGCCATGGTCGGCGCCCTGGGCCTGGCCCGGGCCTGCGCGGATGAGGAGATGTCGCGGGAGATTCTGGCGACCGTGCAGGAATTCCTCACAGCCAGCTTCGGCGAAGACTGACGCCCACCTCTACACTCTTCTGACAATCACCAGGAGAGCGTGGCATGAATGACACAGAAGTCCTGATCATCGGCGCCGGCCCCACAGGCCTGGTGCTCGCCCTGTGGTTGAGCAAGCTGGGCGTCAAGGTGCGTGTCGTCGACAAGGCGAGCGGACCGGGCACTACCTCCCGTGCCCTGGCGGTACAGGCGCGGACCCTGGAGCTGTATCGCCAGCTCGATCTGGCCGATACCGTGGTCGAGCGCGGCCATCAGGTGCCGGCGGCCAATCTCTGGGTCCGCGGCCAGCCCGCCGCGAAGCTGTCGCTGCAGAACATCGGCGCCGGCGTCACGCCCTACCCCTTCCTGGAAATCTTCCCGCAGGACGAGCACGAGAAGCTGCTGATCGAGCGCCTGCAAGCCTTCGGCATCGACGTCGAATGGAACACCGAACTACTCGAACTGACCCAGGACGATCATCAGGCCAAGGCCCGCCTGCGCCGGACAGATGGCCTCGAAGAGGACTGCACCGCGACCTATCTGGCCGGCTGCGATGGCGCCCGCTCAGCGGTGCGCAAGGCCCTCGGCATCGGCTTTCCCGGCGGCACCTACCAGCAGGTTTTCTACGTGGCCGACGTGCAGGCATCAGGCCCGGCCATCGATGGCGAGCTGCATGTGGACCTCGACGAAGCGGACTTCGTGGCCGTGTTCCCCATGGCCGACGCGGGGCGTGTGCGGTTGATCGGCACGGTGCGCGACGAGCGCGCCGAGCACCCGGAAAACCTGACCTTCGCCGATGTCGGCAGCCGCGCCATCGAGCACATGAAGATCGAAGTGCAACAGGTCAACTGGTTCTCCACCTACCGCGTGCATCATCGCGTGGCCCAGCAGTTCCGCCGCCATCGCGCCTTCCTGCTCGGCGATGCTGCCCATGTCCACAGCCCGGCTGGCGGCCAGGGCATGAATACCGGTATCGGCGACGCCATCAACCTGGCCTGGAAACTCGCCGCCGTGCTCCATGGCAAGGCCACCGACGAGTTGCTGGCCAGCTATGAAATCGAGCGCAAGGCCTTCGCCGAACGCCTTGTAGCGACCACCGACCAGGTCTTCAACTTCGTCAGCGCCAACGGGCGTATCGCCAATCTGCTGCGTACGCGCCTGGCGCCAGTGCTGCTGTCGCGGCTGGTGGCGATGGGCAAGGTGCGTTCGTTCATGTTCCGCACGGTGTCGCAGACCGGCCTGAACTACCGGCTGATGCCCCTGAGCTTCGGCACCGCCGGGCACGTGCATGGTGGTGATCGCCTGCCGTGGGCGCACGATGAATCGGGGGACAATTTCGCCGAGCTGGCGCGACCGTGCTGGCAGGTGCATGTCTATGGCCTGGCCGGCAAGGACCTCACCGGCTGGTGCGCGGCGCGGCAGATTCCGCTGCAGGTGTTCGCCTGGAGCCCGGCCCAC
>DQAA01000368.1 GCA_003523465.1 Pseudomonas sp. | reverse complement strand
CAGGGTGCGGTTGTCGCCAGCGGCTACACGCAGCCTCCGGGCGAGCACCACGCCGAAGCCATGGCCCTGTCGCAACTGCCGCAAGGCCTGGATGGCCTGACGGCCTACGTGACCCTGGAACCCTGCTCGTTCGCCGGCCGCACGCCGTCATGCGCCCTGGCCTTGATCAACGCGGGGATTGCGCGGGTACACGTGGCGATGCTGGACCCCGACCCCCGCAATGCCGGAGCGGGTATCGCATTGCTGCGACAGGCCGGGATAACGGTCACGCTCGGTCTGCTCAAAGATCAGGCGCAGCAGGACATGGGGCCTTATCTGCAGGGCGGGCACCGGCACAGAACCATGAAAGCCCTATCGATCGTGGGCCCCAACGGAGGAAGGATCGCCTCCGGACAGAAAACCCTCGAAGTCCGCCGCTGGCACCCGGACCTGGCACCGTCCGAAGACCTGCTGATCGTTGAAAACGGGCGCTTTCTTCATAACGACGGCGAGGAAGATGATGGGTATGCCGTTGCCATCGTGCGGGTCAAAGCGGTTCGTCCGTTCGAGAAGGACGATATTGAGGCTGCTTGCGCGACGAGCTTCGCCGACGGCTGGCTCGCCTGGGAACTGGAGGACGTGAGAGCGATAACGCCTCCAGTGGCGATGCGGGCAGCGCGGGGTATCTATGAGGTGGAATTCCCGTGCATCTGATCTGAGTGTCGGCAGGAAAGCCCCACCTCTGAAGTGCTTACTCCACCATCAATCTGTTTCTTCCGTGGCCGCTGCGACTGATGTCGCCATTGCGCATATGGCCAATAGCCTTCACCCCGTGCTATATCCTTGCCCAACGTTAAATCAGGGACGCCCCCGCTCGGTCATGGAGATGCAAATGAGCGATCTACACAACGAATTCCAGAACAGTCGCTTTTATCATGAGGCTCGCATCGATCGTCGCTCAGCCGACTTGCTGATTGGCCTGACAGCGGGCATCACCGCGGACGGACAAGTGACACAGCAAGAAGCCGAATTTCTCGAAAACTGGATTTCGACCAATCTCGCCCACCTTGAAGATCCGGTAATCAATCTGCTCTACCGCCGTCTCTCGGACATGCTCGCCGACGGCGTGCTCGACGCTGAAGAATCAGCCGAATTGCTGTCTACGCTACGCAGTTTTGCAGGCCTCAGCGCGAGCAAGCCCCGAGCCACTGACAACCCGTTCACGCCACCAGTCGATTTGCCGCTGTGCAGCCCTGTACCCGAACTGGAATGGAACGGTCGCCTGTTCGTGTTTACCGGTGTCATGGCCTACGGTCCGCGCAAGGATTGCGAGGCGCTGGTCCTCGACCGCGGCGGCCAGATCGGGCCTGGCGTCAGCAAGAAGATCCACTATCTGGTGATTGGCACTGTCGGTAATGACCAATGGCTGCACAGCACATATGGCACCAAGATCAAGAAAGCCGTCGAGTTGCGCGAAGCCGGGGCGCAGATTTCCATCATCAGTGAAGATCACTGGCAAAAATCCGTATTCGGGTGAGCTGCTTCGCGGCACAAAGGCGCTTCTTAAAGTGCATCCCTCACTTTAGAGAGCGCGCACCATTCGACAGCCCTACTCAAGCCCAACCACCTCACCATCCTTGATATCCGCAATCGGCCCCAGAACGCCGCCGTCGAACCCCTGGATCTCCTGCCCGCTAGCCACCCGCAGCGGGAAATCCGGGTTCGCCAGCGCCACTTTCCCCAGCGCGACGACATCCGCGCCCTCGTCCATCACCGCCGCGGCACGCTCGGCATCACGTACCCCGCCGTTGGCGATCACCGCCACCTGCGGCGCAAACCGCCGCGCCAGGGCCACCAGGCTGCTGTGCTTATCCGCAAACGCCGGCCGCCACGCTTCGAACTCGGTAACGTGGATAAAGTCGACACCGGCATCCGCCAGCGAACCGAAGATCACCTCGGCATCCGCCTCCGCTCCCGCCCATTTGTGCGCGAAGTCATTGACCTTGCCCTGGGAAATCCTCACGCCAAGCGGCACCTCACCCACCGCTGCGCGAACCGTCTTGAGCACCTCCAGCGTCAACCCGAGCCGCGCCCGCACATCACCACCCCAGCGATCATTGCGCTGATTGCTGGCGTCGGTGAGGAACTGGTCGAGCAGGTAGCCGTTGGCGCCGTGAATCTCGATGCCGTCGAATCCCGCCTCCAGCACCGAGCGCTGCGCCGCGTGGGCGAACCCGGTGATGGCGTCGGCGATCTCTTCCTCGGTCATCGCCCGCGGCATTGGGTATTGCCCTTCGCCGTAATAGAAGCGCATCTGCTCGCCCTTGGGCCGTATCACCGAGGGCGCGACGGTGTGGTCGACGAAGCGGTTGCCCTGGCTCAACGCACCGGCATGCATCAGCTGGGCGAAGACCACACCGCCATGCCCGTGGATCGCGTCGGTCACCAGGCGCCATGCCTGGGACTGCTGCGGGTCGGTGATCCCCGGCTGGAACGGGTAGCCCTGGGCGAACTGGCGGTCGGTGTAGATCCCCTCGGTAATGACCAGCCCGAAGCCGCCCTGGGCGAAGCGCGCGTAGTAATCGACCATCCGCTGTGTCGCCAGGCCTGTCTGCGTGGCGCTGACCCGGGTCATCGGGGCAACCGCCAGGCGATTGCGCAGCGGCACGGATTTAATATCGAATGGCGTTAGAATCCTGCGGCTTGAATCGGTCATCGGGCACCTCGTGCTCAATTGGCTTTTTGAAAGATTGAGCGGATCCTAGGCGCGAACGGGAAACCGACCAAGCCGCCTCCAGGTGAAGGCGGCTTAACCAATAAGGATAAAGTCATGCTGGTAGCGGACCTGCGCATCTTCCTCTCGGTAGCGGGCGCCGGGAGCCTTTCGGCGGCGGCGCGGCAACTCGATGTGATGCCCATGCAGGTGTCGCGACGCATTGCCGCGCTGGAGGAAGAGCTGGGTGTGCGGCTGTTCCACCGCACTACCCGCTCGGTGGCGCTGACCGCCGAGGGCGAGGCCTTGCTGCCTTACGCCAATACCATGATCGACGCGGAGGAAAGCGCGGTGCGGGAGCTGCGCCCTTCCAATTCGGCCGTTACCGGAGTGCTGCGGGTGACCGCACCGAGTGTGTTCGGCCAGTCCATCGTCCTCACGCTGTTGCCCAGGCTGCTGGCCGAGCACCCCGATCTGCGGGTCGATCTGGATGTTTCCGACAGGGTGGTGGATATCGTCGCCGGCGGCTTCGACCTGGCCCTGCGGATCGCGCCGCTGGCCA
>DQAA01000483.1:285-4195 GCA_003523465.1 Pseudomonas sp. | reverse complement strand
GCCAAAGCCCCGGCCAAGGCCAGCACTGCGAAGAAAGCTACCCCGGCGAAAACCGCCGCAGCTCCCAAAAAAGCGGCTCCAGCCAAACCGGCTGCGAAAAAAGCCGAGCCTGCCGCCAAGAAGGTGGCAGCCAACAACAGCCCTGCGAAGACCAACTGATCCTCAAGGAACGCTGTAGATGACTCAGACCCTGGCTGATATGCGCCGTGACTACACCCGTGATGGCCTGGCCGAAGCCCAGGCCCCGGCCGAGCCTTTCGCCCTGTTCCACCAATGGTTCGCCGATGCGGTGAAAACCGAGCAGGCGCCGGTGGAGGCCAATGCCATGACCCTCGCTACCGTTGACCCGCAGGGCCGGCCGCATTGTCGCGTCCTCCTGCTCAAGGGCCTGGATGCTGAGGGTTTCACCTTCTTCACCAACTACGAGAGCGCCAAGGGTCAGCATCTGCTGGCCAATCCGTTCGCCGCCATGACCTTCTTCTGGCCGGCGCTGGAGCGTCAGGTGCGTATCGAGGGGCGGGTGGTGAAGGTCTCGGCGCAGGAGTCCGACGCGTATTTCCAGGTGCGCCCGCTGGGTAGCCGCCTGGGCGCCTGGGCTTCGCCGCAGAGCCGGGTGATCGCCGACCGTGGCGAGCTGGAAGATCTTCTCAAGGCTACCGAACAGCGCTTCAGTGATACCCAGCCGCACTGCCCCGAGCATTGGGGCGGCTACCGCCTGCTGCCGGAGCGCATCGAGTTCTGGCAAGGCCGCTCCAGCCGTTTGCATGACCGTCTGAACTACCGCCTCGAAGAGGGTGGCTGGTTGCGCGAGCGACTGGCGCCTTAACCTGCGTTGTACCCGGCGGCCTCGCGTTCCAGCCAGGCCGCCAACTCCTTCCTTTTGATCTTTTCAGCCTTCGCGGCGTCCAACCTTTGCAGCATGAAGGCGCGCTTGCCTTCGTCCTTGCCCGCAAACGACAGCGCCAGGTCGCGATCGGTCCAGCGTCTGATCCGCAGGTACAGCCAGCCGTGGAAGTACAGGCCGGCCACCGTGGTGATGGCGATGATGAAGTAATCCATGTCTATCCTTGTTGAGCAGGTCTTTTCGACGTTCAGTAGGGGAAGCCTGTACCGCAGCTGAATGGAAGCAATTTTATCCCGTGCCTGTCGTGACAGTCGTCAATGTGCGCAGTCTAATGAGCACCTGTCCTGAGGAGATGATTCCTATGCGTAAATCCGTACTGCTGATCGCATCGTTCACTACGATGTCGCTGCTGCTGGGGGGGTGTGCTTCGAACCTGTCCGGCGACTCCTATTCCCGGGATGAGGCGCGTCGCGTGCAGACCGTTCGCATGGGCACCATCGAATCCCTGCGGCCGGTGAAGATCGAAGGTACCAAGACCCCGATCGGCGGTGGCGCCGGTGCAGTCGTCGGTGGTGTCGCCGGTAGCGCCATCGGTGGTGGTCGCGGCAGCATTGTCGCTGCGGTGATCGGTGCGGTGGCTGGTGGCCTCGCAGGTTCCGCCGCTGAAGAAGGCCTGACCCGGACCCAGGGCGTGGAAATCACCGTGCGCGAAGATGACGGCAGCATGCGCGCCTATGTGCAGCAGGTTCAGGAAAACGAGATTTTCCGGGTCGGCGAGCGCGTTCGCATCATGACCGTCGATGGCACCAGTCGCGTCACCCACTGAGGTCGCGCGGACAAAGAAAACCCCGAGCTGGCTTGCGCCACTCGGGGTTTTTTATTGCCTGGCGATTATCAGGCGGCCAGTTTTTTCGGGCTGGACATCGCGGTGATGGCATAGCCGATGACCGCTGCGAGAATCGAGCCGGTGAGGATGCCCATGCGGTCCATACCGGCGTATTCGCTGGCGCCGGGCACGAAGGCCAGCGAGCCGACGAACAGGCTCATGGTGAAGCCGATACCGCAGAGAATCGCCACGCCGAGGATCTGCCCCCAGTTGGCCCCGGCAGGCAGGCTGGCGAGGCCGAGCTTGATGGCGAGCCAGGTCAGGCCGAACACGCCGATGGTCTTGCCTGCCAGCAGGCCGATCGCGATGCCCATGGGCACGGCGTGGGTGAAGCTTTCCATGGTCACCCCGGCGAGGGATACGCCGGCGTTGGCGAAGGCGAACAGCGGCAGGATGCCGTAGGCGACCCAGAGGTGCAGGGCGTGTTCCAGGGTCAGCAGCGGCGAGGTTTCGGCATTGCGGGTGCGCAGCGGGATGCACAACGCCAGGGTGACGCCGGCCAGTGTCGCGTGGACACCGCTCTTCAGTACGCAGACCCAGAGGATCAGGCCGATCACCAGGTAAGGCCCCAGCCTGACCACGCCAAGGCGGTTCATGGCTATCAGGGCGGCGATGCAGGCCGCTGCCAGCATCAGCGAAATCGTCGACAGGGCACCGGAGTAGAACAGGGCGATGATGATGATGGCGCCGAGGTCGTCGATGATCGCCAGGGTCATCAGGAACAGCTTGAGCGATACCGGCACGCGCTTGCCGAGCAGGGCCAGGACGCCGAGGGCGAACGCGATGTCGGTGGCGGTGGGGATGGCCCAGCCGGCGATGGCGGCGGGGTTGTCGCGGTTGAGGAACCAGTAGATCAGCGCCGGCACCAGCATCCCGCCGATCGCGGCGGCACCGGGCAGGACTACCTGGGAGGGCTTGGACAGGTGGCCTTCGACCAGTTCGCGCTTGACCTCCAGGCCGATGAGCAGGAAGAACAGGGCCATCAGGCCGTCGTTGATCCACAGCAGGAGTGGCTTGGCGATGCTCAACGCGCCGATCTGAACCGCCACCGGGACTTCCAGCAGGCCGTTGTACAGCCAGGAAAGGGGCGAGTTGTTGACGATCAGGGCCAGGGCCGCGGCGGCGATCAGCAGAAGGCCGCTGGCGGCTTCGAGCTGGAAGAAGCGAGTGAATGTGCTACGCAGAGGCAAGGTAGCTCCTCCATCGAATGGCAAAAAGGTCGAACACCCTAACCGGTTGTGTTATTCAATAAAATAAAAACTATATTCTTTTTTGTTATAAGCTGTTTCAGTGTTTTCATGGCTATCGGGCTTTTCTGGCAGGCGTGTAGGACTTTGCCTAAATGGACGGTAGTCGCTTCCACAGCCTTTCGCCCATAACCTTGAGAACCGTCNNTACCTGGGTCCGTGAAGCCATCCGCATCATCGAGGCCGACTTCCAGCGTAGTGCCGATACCCACCTGATTCCTCTGCCGATGCCAGGTTTTCCCGAGGTCGACCTGTATTTCAAGGACGAGTCCAGCCACCCCACCGGCAGCCTCAAGCATCGCCTGGCCCGCTCGTTGTTCCTGTATGCCCTGTGCAACGGCTGGCTGCGCCCGGGCGCACCGGTGATCGAGGCGTCCAGTGGTTCCACGGCGATTTCCGAGGCGTACTTCGCCCGGCTGCTGGGCCTGCCGTTTATCGCCGTGATGCCGGCTACCACCTCGCGGGAAAAGATCGCACAGATCGAGTTCTATGGTGGGCAGCCGCATCTGGTGAAGGATCCTACGCAGATCTACGCCGAATCCGAGCGTCTGGCCCAGGAAAGCGGCGGCCACTTCATCGATCAGTTCACCTACGCCGAACGCGCTACCGACTGGCGGGCCAACAACAACATCGCCGAGTCGANNTTTCGAGCGACATGCCGAGCCGGCGTGGCTGATCTCCAGCCCCGGTACCGGCGGGACCACGGCGACCCTGGGGCGTTACGTGCGCTATCGCCGCCACGCCACCCGCGTGCTGTGTGCCGATGCCGAGCGCTCGGTGTTCTTCGATTGCTATCGCAGTGGTGATCGTTCGCTGCGCCTGGATTGCGGCTCGCGGATCGAGGGCATCGGGCGGCCACGGGTCGAGGCGTCGTTCCTGCCGGCGGTGATCGATGCGATGGTCAAGGTGCCGGATGCGTTGTCGCTGGCAGCC
>DQAA01000483.1:0-210 GCA_003523465.1 Pseudomonas sp. | reverse complement strand
TGGCGATTCTGTGCGATAGCGGGGAGCGCTATGCGACGACTTATTACGATGAGGCGTGGCTGGGGCAGCAGGGGTATGCGCTGGAGCCGTTGATTGCGGCGGTGGCGGGGTGTGTGGAGCGTGGCGAGGCGTTGCCGGAGACGGTGTTGCGCGAAGGGATCTGAACATTTTGGTGTTGCTGATGGCCTCATCGCCGGCAACCCCGGCTCC
>DQAA01000665.1 GCA_003523465.1 Pseudomonas sp. | reverse complement strand
CGGCCAGCAGCAGCGCCGCCGCCCTGGCCAGCAAAGGCGCATGGCGACGACGGGGCGCACGCACCGGCAACTGCTCGCTCACCTGCCAGACCCGGCACATCCTGGCGTACTCCGCGCCGTGCAGCGGATCGGCGTGATACCAGCGCAGGAACTCGGCCCGATCCGCCTCGGTGCACTCCTCGAAATGCAGGCGCACGCACCAGTCGGCGGCCATCTCGCTCGGGGTTTTCTGAGGCTGGACAGGATCGGACATCGGCAAGGTCACGGGCGGAAAATGCGCAAGCTTACTCCATCCGCTTTTCCCCTGGCTGCCCTGATGGCGCATTAACGAGAGTTGTTGCAAATACTTCTTGATAGCACTAGATTTCCCGACCGTGCGGGCTGACTTCAAGAACGGAACCCAGGTGTCTCATGCAAAAAACCGGTGTGGCGCGCGGTGGTTCCCCCTGGCTCGAGGTGTTCTCGACCCAGCGCTCGCGCCTGATCGGCCTGGCCGCGAAGATCATCGGCTGTCGCAGCCACGCCGAGGACATCGTCCATGAAGCCTTTATCAAGGTCGACGACACGGCCCAGGGCGAGCAGATCCAGTCCCGGGTGTCCTATCTCAACCGCGTGGTGCACAACCTCTCGATCGACCATTACCGGCGCCGCCAGTTCGAAGACCGGCTGATCAGCTCGGATGCCGAATGCGATGAGGCACCGGTCGCCTCTGGCAGCAACCCGGAAGCGCTGGTGTCGGACCAACAGGTGCTGGAGCGGGTATGCGCCGCCCTCGCCGACCTGCCGGAACGCACCCGGCAAGCCTTCGAAATGAGCCGGAT
This sequence comes from Pseudomonas sp., assembly GCA_003523465.1. Taxonomy (GTDB): domain Bacteria; phylum Pseudomonadota; class Gammaproteobacteria; order Pseudomonadales; family Pseudomonadaceae; genus Aquipseudomonas. The sequence continues at coordinate 2,961 of DQAA01000665.1, read as the reverse complement.
CAACGGCATGAAGCAGAACGAAATCGCCCGCGCCATGGGCGTTTCTCCGGCGCTGGTCAGCGCGATGATCCGCGAGGCGCTGCTGCATTGCCGGGACAAGGCGCTCTGATCAGGCTTGCGGCGCTACCTCGCCCGTGCCCTCCTGCACGGCGGCGGCCCTGATCTCCCCGTACACCTTCTTCGACAGCAACCGCTTGGCCTGGCGCATGAATGCCGCCTGCAGGGAAACCCGCGTATCAATATCCAGTTGATGGCGCACGTCCTTCAGGCGTCGCTGCTCGCTGACCCGCTCGACTCGCAGCCCGGCCAGCTCCTTCTTTCTCGCGATCAACGCGCAATTGACCCGGCGCAACCAATCGGGCTCGACCTGCTCGCGGTCGATCCAGGCCTTGTGCCGGGCGACCTTGACCTGCTGGCGCATGGAGGCGATTTCGGAGACCAGGATGGCCTCGCGGGCAAGCATGTCGCCCAAGGTGCGGGGTTGGCCGACTTCTTCGGATGGGTTCATCACTCAACGTTCCCTGTCTGGCTTGAGATTTCAGGCGGCTCGACACCCGGGCTTCCTTGCCCGGGCGCTGGCGATCCGCCGTTTGGTTTGTGGACAGCGGGAGTCTGTATAGCAGGTGATGAACGGATCTGCACAACCCCCTGCCCCAAGGCATTACCAGCGGTAGGTCAGACTTCCCACCACAGTGCGCCGCGTCCCGTAGAACACGCTGTTCTCGTAGAAGCCGGGGGTGAAGTAACGCTTGTCGAACAGGTTGGTGACATTCAGGTCCACGCTGGCGCCAGCCAGCAGCGGCTTCAGGTCGTAGCGCAGGCTGGCGTCGGTGAGGCTGTAGGCGGGAACCTTCACGGTGTTCTTGGCGTTGTAGGACGAGCCGACATAGCGTTGCCCTATCCCCGCGCCCAGACCTTCGAGCAAGCCGCCCTGCACCTGGTAGTCCAGCCACAGCGAAGCGGTGTTGCGTGCCACCGCGATCGGTCGGTTGCCTTCCAGGCTATAGGCACTGGCGCCGGTGCCGACCAGGTTGGCGCTGGTGACCTCGGCGTCGGTCCAGGCGTAGGCGGCAATCACGTCCAGCGCTTCGGTAAGCTCGGCCTTGCCCTCGATTTCCACGCCGCGAGAGCGCTGTTCGCCGGTCTGGACCTGATAGGACGGGTTGGTCGGGTCGGTGGTGGTAACGTTCTTCTGGGTCAGGTCATAGATCGACGCGGTGATGAAGCTGTTGGAGCCCGGCGGTGCGTATTTCACGCCCAGTTCGTATTGTTCGCCTTCGGTGGGCTTGAAGTAGCTGCCGCTCTGCGAGGTACCCGAGGTCGGCTGGAACGAGGTGCTGTAGCTGGCATAGGGGGTGATGCCGTTGTCGAACAGGTACGCCAGGCCGACCCGGCCTGTGAACTTGTGGTCATTCTGCTCGCTGCGCGCCCCGCTCCCCAGGTAGCTGTACTCGCGGCCCTGCAGCCAGTCATGGCGGCCGCCGACGGTCAGGCGCCAGTTGTCCAGCCTGAGCTGGTCCTGGACATAGATGCCTTCCTGTACCGCCACGCTCTTGCCATCCACGGACGGGGTGCTGTTCCACCGCACCGTGGCGTTGTACACCGGGTCGAAGATATCGACGGTCTGGTTGTTCGCGCCGGTACGCGACTCACGCCCGGAATAGTGCCCGTAGTCGATGCCCAGGGTCAGCTCGTGGCTGACGGGGCCCGTGTCGAACAGCCCTTGCAGGTTGTTATCGAGCAGAAAGGTGTCGGTTTTCTTCGGCCGCTTCTGGTAGCCGAAGGTATAGGTCCGGCCATCGCTGCCCAACTGGGCACTGTTGCGCGCGCCGTTGCTGATGTAGTCCACGTCGGTGAGCATGTAGCGGGCGTTCTGCTGGAATTTCCAGGCATCGCCAAGGCGCTGCTCGAACACATAGCCGAGCGAGGTGTTCTCCACCTCGTACCTGGCGATATGGGGATCACCCAGGTAGGTGCTCGACGGCACATGCCCCAGCGCGATGCCGTGCAGGGTGCCATTGACCGGGAAGCTCTGTTCCGAACCGCCCTTGCGGGTCTTCATGTAGCTGGCCAGCAGGGTCAGGCTGGTGTCATCGTTCGGTTGCCAGGTCAGCGAGGGGGCCACGTAGGTGCGGTTGTCCGGCGAGTGATCGACCTGGGTCCCGCTGTCGCGTTCGAGCGCGACGAAGCGGTAGGTCAGCACGCCGTCTTCATCCAGCTTGCCACCGAGGTCGATGGCCCCCTGCTTGCGATCATGGCTGCCGCCCTGGACCTGAACTTCGTGGATCGCCTCGGCGGTCGGACGCTTGCTGGTGAGGTTGACCATCCCGCCCGGCGCCATCTGCCCGTAGAGCACCGAAGCCGGGCCCTTTATCACGTCCAGGCGCTCCAGGCCGAAGGTCTCGAAGTCCGTGTCGTACTGGTTGAAGCCGCTGCGCAGGCCATCCTTGTAGATGCCGAACAGGTTGAACGAGCGGAAACCGCGCAGGTAGATATCCGGTGCTCCCTGCCCGCCCACGTAGTCGATGGCGCGGATGCCGGGCGTGTAAGCAACGGCGCTGTTGAAATCCTGCACGCCGCGCTTGTCCATCTCGTCGCGGGTGATCACCGAGATCGCCTGCGGCACTTCGTTGATCGCGGTGTTGGTCTTGGTACCGACGGAGGATCGGTTGGCCACGATGCTGTCGATACCGCCCGTGATGCTTTGCTCGACGGCGCCGTTGATGCTGGTGACCGGCAGGGCCACGCTGTCCTGCTCCAGCGCTTGCAGGGTGTAGCTGCCGTTGGCCAGTCGCTCGGCCTGCAATCCGCTGCCGGCCAGCACCATCGNNGCTGTACTCCCCCCGCAGACCGCCACTCTTCAGGCCAGCCACCTGACTGGCCGGATACGACAGCAACAGGCCGGACTCGTGGCCGAAACGGTTGAGCACATCACGCAGGGCGCCAGCCGGAATGTCGTAG
>DQAA01000587.1:180-4680 GCA_003523465.1 Pseudomonas sp. | reverse complement strand
CTAGAAAACCAGGGGCGATTCACTTTGTTGAGCAAGCGTCGGGCGGCGTAACAAAAAAGCAAATCAAAGAACACATCGAAAGCGAATTTCCAGACAAATGGAGGCCTGGTACTCTAACGGCACACCTCTATGCATGCGCTGTAAACAATCCAAAAGCCTACATCCACCACAAATGGGCTGATCGTTTTCTCTACCGATCTGATGACGGACGTTTCTACCGATACGATCCTAAAGAACATGGCGTCAACACTTGGGGACCATCCCTCGAAGCTCACGCAGAGGAATACGAGATTGAGGACGACGCTAATATCGAGGAGCTCGTCGAAACCTCAATCACCTTGGAGCGCGACGTCGAAACCCATCTGGTACGTAACCTGGACTCCATCGAAAAGGGGCTTCGATTCATCGATCGGCAGGTGAGCATTGAGGTCGGCCGAGTCGACATCCTTGCGGAGGACGCATCAGGTCGCCGTGTTGTTATTGAGCTGAAGGTTGGCCAAGCGAACGACTCTGCCGTCGGCCAGATTGCTCGCTACCTCGGCTGGTACTCCCGACAGGATGGTAAGAGACCTCGCGGAATGTTGATCGCAAGCGAGTTTCCTGAAGCAGTCCGGTACGCCACCGAGGCCATACCAGATCTCATGCTAGTCCAGTACAAAGTACAGTTCGCCTTTAACTCTGTTTCGGTTGATGAATAGGAGCGCGCTTCCTCTAAAGCTTGGCACGCCGGGCTTTTCGTATCCGTTATCTGGACAAGGCTCCACCGCCTGACCTGCAACTTTAACCTTTATTTCTCAAGCACGACTATCAAGAGTGACATCTTTAACATGGATGAATGGACTACCAATCCTCAATTTTGGATTAGCAGTGCTGTATCGGCAATCACCGGCTTTTTACTCCAGTACTTGTACCGGCTTGGACACAGCAGAGTCCAGCCCTTGCTCACCGGAGCAAGAGGCCGTATTCGGTCTTTTTTCCGAGGCCGCAAGCTTAAAGACTTAAAACGTATTAAGGCAGCCAGGTTCGACTCCGTTAGAGTCAATCGAGAGATCGTTCTGAGCTACGCCATGCTGACACTTTTCATTTTGAATGTGGCCACATGTGTGGTTAGCTTCGGTTTCGCTCCCGCGGAAGCCCATGAGAGCTATGGCTTGGCAGCTCTCTATGGGTCAATTACCGGAATTCCATTGCTCATTTTTGAGTTTGCTTGGCTGGTCACATCAACCCGAGTAGATGAAATACTCAAATATCGACGCCGCATCAAACGAAGTGGCCGCCGCCTCTGCTGATCGAGGGCACCGTGTCTAAGAATTTAGGTCCACATGGTGGTTTTCTATTTGACGGCGATTGCCGTACCGCCCCCGTATCTGGCGCACGAACACCGTCGCTAGAACGGGCCGCCTTTAGACGCTTGCATCAGATCCCAAAGGGCAGCTATGGGTCGATAGCGGTCAGTCGCGAACGACCCCTAGCTGCCGATACCTGCCGGTCAAGGAGTCCCCGGGCGCTGGTCAAATCCGATGCAAATGACTGGTCAAGTCGAATGCAAACCGGTGGTCAAGTGGGATGCAAACGCTTGGTCAAGTCAGGTGCAATTACCCACCTGGAGGCCAACCAAGAGATCGACCAGGTGGTAGTGACGGTCTACGGCTACTGCCCCGTCCTGCGGTGATAAGCCGCCACGTAGTTATCGCGGGACGGTTTCAGGTGGTCGCTGCAGAGCTGCGCCAGTTTCTCTACATCGCCTTGTTGCAGCGCTTCGATGATCTGCCAGTGTTCCCCGCGTGCCCGCTCCAGCTGATCCGCCACTACCAGTGAGGAGGAGCGCACCGAGTGGGCGCGCTGGGCGTGGTCCTGGATGGCGGCCACCAGCACTGGATTGTCCGAGAGCCCGAAGAGCAATTCGTGAAAACGCATATTGGCCCGGAACGCGCCGCGCAGATTGCCGGCGTGCACCATTTCGTCATGGATTTTCTGGGTCGCGGTCAATTTCTCCAGCGCGCCGTGCGCCACGGGAAACCTGATCAGGCGCACGCACTGGCATTCCAATAGCTCGCGCACCGCATACAGATCCTCGACTTCCTTGGCCGTGTAGGCCTTCACCAGCGCGCCGACATTGCGCTTGCGCTCCACCAGCCCCATGCGTTCCAGCTCGACCAGTACCTGGCGCACCACATGGCGCTTGAGGCCGAAGCGTTCGAGCAGATCGTCTTCGACCAGGCGTTCACGCGGGTTGAGGAACCCCAGCACGATCTCTTCTTCAAGAATGCGCACTGCCTCTTCCAGGCCGGTGACAGTGTTTACGGGTTCAAGAAGTTGCATGGGTAAGGCCTTGGCGCTGGGTGCTGTTGAAAGCGCGAGACTGCCACAAATCAGTTCCATCCGCAGCAGGGCACTCGGAGTGATCGCCGATGAGGAGCGCTTGCGCCATGCCGGTGATCGTGGTTTTATGCGTCCACACGGATTATCAATAATCCTGTCGATGATAAATCCAATAATGCTCCGTAGGTGATCCCATGCCTGACAAAACCCCCGTGATCAAGCCGACCGGCATCCGCAAGGGCCTGACAAACTATGGCGATACCGGCTTCGCCCTGTTCTTGCGCAAGGCCTTCATCAAGGGCGCCGGCTACAGTGACGATGCGCTCGACCGCACGATCGTCGGTATCGCCAATACCGGCAGCGGCTACAACCCATGCCACGGCAACGCGCCGCAACTGATCGAGGCGGTAAAGCGCGGAGTGATGATGGAGGGCGGGTTGGCGATCGACTTCCCGACCATCTCCATCGCCGAGAGTTTTTCCCAGCCGACCAGCATGTACCTGCGCAATCTGATGGCGATGGACACGGAAGAAATGATCCGCGCCCAGCCCATGGACGCCGTGGTGTTGATTGGCGGTTGCGACAAGACCGTGCCGGCGCAGCTGATGGGCGCGGCCTCGGCCAATGTGCCGATGATCCAGTTGGTCACCGGCTCGATGCTGACCGGTGGCCACCGGGGTGAACGGGTCGGCGCCTGCACCGACTGCCGGCGTTTCTGGGGCCGGTTCCGCGGTGATGAAATCGACGAGCAGGAAATCAACGAAGTGAACAACAAGCTGGTGGCCAGCGTCGGCACCTGCTCGGTGATGGGTACGGCCAGCACCATGGCCTGCATCGGCGAAGCCCTCGGCATCGTTTTGCCGGGTGGAGCCACGCCGCCGGCGGTGACCAGCGACCGGATTCGCGTGGCCGAGGAAAGCGGGCGTCGCGCCGTGATCATGGCGCGCGAGGGCCTGACTCCGGACAGGATCCTTACCGAGAAAGCCTTCGAAAACGCCTTGCGCGTGCTGCTGGCGATCGGTGGTTCAACCAACGGCATCGTCCATCTCACCGCCATCGCCGGGCGCATGGGCTATGAAATCGACCTCGAAGCCTTCGACCGCATGAGCCGGGAAACCCCGGTGCTGGTCGACCTCAAGCCATCCGGCCAACACTACATGGAAGACCTGCACCGAGCCGGCGGGCTGCAGTCGGTGCTGCGCGAGCTCAAGCCCCAGTTGCACCTGGACACCCTGACCGTCAGCGGTCGTACCCTGGGCGAAGAACTCGAAGATTTCCCCGAGTACAAGCAGGACGTGGTGCGCAGCTTCGCCAATCCGATCTATCCGGCGGGCGGTATCGCCTTCCTCAAGGGCAACCTGGCTCCGGACGGCGCGATCATCAAGCAGTCGGCGGCCAATCCCGAACTGATGGAGCACGAAGGCCGCGCAGTGGTGTTCGAGAACTCCGAAGACATGGCGCTGCGCATCGACGACCCCGATCTGGATGTGCACGCCGACGACGTACTGGTCCTGAAAAACATCGGCCCGATCGGTGCGCCGGGCATGCCCGAGGCGGGTTACCTGCCGATTCCGAAGAAGCTGGCCAGGGCCGGGGTCAAGGACATGGTGCGGATCTCCGACGGGCGCATGAGCGGAACCGCCGCCGGCACCATCGTCCTCCACGTCACCCCCGAAGCCGCCCTCGGCGGACCGCTGGCCCTGGTTCGCAGCNNTCCGTCTCAGCGTGGAGCAGCGAAGCATCGAACTGCTGGTCAGCGAAGAAGAACTGCAGGCCCGGCGCAGCACGCTGCAGTTGCCTGAGCCGGTGGATGCCGAGCGCGGTTATCGCAAGCTGTTCTACGAGCAGATGACCCAGGCGGACAAGGGCTGCGATTTCGAGTTTCTCCGCCCGCCACGAATGATCGCCCGCGTGCCGGTCAAGTAAGCCCTGCGAATCGACCCGCTGGCAGCTCNNTGCCGGCCCGACAATAACAAGAGGTCCGTCCCATGAATCCGCGTCCTACCCGCATCCGCTATTTCATCCTGCTGTTGCTGTTCCTGGTCACCACCCTCAACTATGCCGACCGGGCGATCCTGTCCATCGTCGGCTCGTCGATGCAAAAGGAGCTCGGCATCACCCCGGTGCAGATGGGCTTGCTGTTCTCGGCCTTCGCCTGGGCCTATGTGCTCGGGCAGA
>DQAA01000587.1:0-141 GCA_003523465.1 Pseudomonas sp. | reverse complement strand
GTCCTTCTTCACCATCCTCCAGGCCACGGTGGGCTGGTACAGCGTGTCGGTCGCGGTGGTGGTGATGTTCGTCCTGCGGTTCATGGTCGGGCTGGCCGAGTCGCCGTCGTTCCCCGGCAACAGCCGCATGGCGGCGGCCTG
>DQAA01000095.1 GCA_003523465.1 Pseudomonas sp. | reverse complement strand
GGCGCCGGGGAACGCATGGGTGCCGCCGTTGTAGAAGATCTGCTCGCTGCCGCCCAGCGGGCCCTCGACCCGGTTGATGCACAGCAGGCCTTCCTGGACCTCGTAGTCGAAGCGCCAGCCGGCCCGGTTGTCGGTGGGCAACTCGATGCGTGACACGCGGTTTTCGCTGCCGCTGAACATCAGGCTGAACAGGCTTTCCGCGCTGCTGCCGGGGTGCAGGCGTACCTCGACCCTGGCGTTGCTCCGGGCCAGGCCCAGGAGCAGGCTGCCATCGGCGTTGGCCACGCTCTTGAGCAGGGCGTGGCGGGTAAACAGGTCGTAGTCGAGGCTGAGGTGATGGCCCGACGGCGACTGNNAGCACCGGCACGGCAAGGCCGTCGGCGCCGATCACGGCCAGCTCTTCTACCAGCCCGGTCTTGTGCACCACCTGGAAGCGGTTGCCGCCCAGGTCATGCAGGTGAAAGGTGTCGAGCTTCTTTTCCTGCATGAACAGTTCGTTGCCGTCGCTGCTGGTGCCGGTGACCAGGAAGCTCTCGCCGCTGGACAGGGTGATGATGTTGGTGCCGGTGTCGTACTGCGACAGTTGCAGGCTCCAGCCCTTGCCGAACCCCGAGTCGAGGGTGTTGAGCGGGTTGTACGCCAGGCGCAGGGGCAGTTGCGGGCCGGCCAGGTCGTTGCCGTTCAGCTCCGGCAGCGACAGGCTGCAGGTGTACTGGCCGGTGCGCGGATCGACGCCACTCTCGACGAAACTGAGGAAGTTGAACGCATTGGAATGAATGCTCGATGAAGTGGCCATCGGGGGGCTCCCGGATCGGTTAAGAGTCGGCTTCAGCGCGGGTGGGGCAGGTCATTCCGGGATGGGCGAGCGAGTGATCTTCACGCAGGACAACTTGCCCTTGATCTGGTCGTTGCCGCCATCGAGGTCCTTGCTTTCCATGCGCACACCCGGTGCGCCGGGCACGATGGCGCCGTCCGTGACGCCTCGAAGGCTCTCCAGCGATACCGGTTCCGTCATGGTCAGGTTGTTCTTCACGGTCTTGAGCTTGAACACGAAGTTCTGGTTGTGGCCGTACTCGCAACTGGGGTGATCGTAGAACGTGAAGTAGGTCGCCGAGGGCACGCCCACCAGCTTGAACCAGCGGGCTTCATCGTTGCTGCAGTTGTCGATGTCGGGGAAGCTGTGGTCGCCGCTGGTGAACGCCAGGGTGCAGATCGGGTCGCCGGGTGNNCGGGTGGCTCGTTGTCTTTACCGGTGTAGAACACGATGGAACCGTCGGCAGCCTGTGCCCCGGAGTATTCCAGACCCCATGGGATCGCCAAGAAAAACAGCGACAGCAGGCATGTCGAACGTAGCAGGCCAGCCGCGTGCCGGGTCCGGTTCATGGCGCTTCTCCATTGATTCAATCGAACTTCTTCGGCAGGCGGAGGTGACTTCCGCGCCTGCCCATGAGCCCAACCTAGCACCAATGACCGTTTCCGGAACCTAGCATTTTTGTCAGTAGGCAGCGTCGCGCGGTGGGCGTAAAACGGCGGTCAGGTGTGCGGATATGGCTGAGGGCGCGGACTCCACGACGCGCAGGACACACCGGATTCCGGCCTGTGCACGCTCTTCATTTCCCGGCTTGAAGCAGGAGAAACCCGCATGAGCAATCCCACCGTCGAACAACTGCTGGCGTGGATGAATGGCAAGTCCCGCACCCATGGCTGGGGCGCCATCGTCGCCTACGACCGCGGCAAGGCCAACGATCTGCTGACCCAGCTGTTCATCGAGCGCTTCAACAGCACCAGTTACCTGCCACCGCTCTCGGAAAGCCTCGATCACGGCGACAGCACCAATGTCGAGCACGTCTACGACCTGACGTTCGCCGTGCCGCAACTGCATTTCGAAACCGCCGACCTCGACGAGTCCAGGGTCGAGCTGAGCCTGGATTTCATCGGCGGCATGATCGTTTCCGAGTTCATTCCCGCCCAGGGCTTTCCGCGCATCGACAAGCTGCAGAAAGTGCTGCCGCTGAATCGGCCGCAGCTCACCATGAGCGTGCTCCTGGGCAATGGCGAGGGGCAGGTCGGGCATGAGGGCGAGGTCACGCTGGACATCAGCGAAGGCACTCGCTTCAGCGCCAATTTCGTGGTGGGCACCTTGAGCCAGGAGGAAATCGGCAGTCGTTTCAAGCTGTACTTCGAAAAGGAGCTCGACGACAAGCAGAAGGTCTACCCGCTGGGCAAGCTGGAGGGAGAAAACGGCGTGCTGACGCCGGAGCGCTTCGACATCCGCACCATGCCCGCACCCGGTGCCACCCGGCGCGATGCGGAAAACTACCGCGACGGCGCGATCATCCTGTTCGTGAAGCTCAAGGGCGGCACCGCCGGCGGACTGCCCGGTTCCGGCTCGGGTTTCATGNNCGGCGGCTGCCGATGGCAAGGAGTACAGCGGGACGATGTGGTTGAGCAGCAGGATCCTGATGGATGAACTGATCCGGAAAGACGCCGAGAGCGATATCGGTTATGGCATCACCTTCGCTCCTTATGACGGTTCGGCCGACATAGCGTGCGTCCTGGACGCCACTGCCGGTGGGCTGGAGTTTCCGCAGTTGGAAATCCGTCGTGAATTCGATCACAACGAGGCTGCCTATATCAGGGCCGACTGGAA
>DQAA01000392.1 GCA_003523465.1 Pseudomonas sp. | reverse complement strand
GGCGCCTTTTTTCCAAAGTCCCAGGGCCGTCCCATGAAAAACCAACTGGTCGAACTCATCGGCAAGATCAGCTCCGGCTGCCTGTCCGAGCAGGATATCGAGCGCATCGCCGATGAAGCGTCCCAGGCCTATGCCGACCCCGATGGCTTCCTCGCCGCCAACCCGGACATCAACTACGACGACACCTTCCCCATCTCCCTGGGTGAGTGGGTAGTGGTCGGCAGCCTGCCGGACACCGTGCTGTTCCAGGCCGATACCTATGAAGACCTGCTGGCCGCCATCGTTGCGTCCTTCGACAAGAGCGTGCCGTTCAACATCAAGCCCAAGCAACTGGCGAAGGTCGAGGCGTTGACCGCCCTCAACCGCATCCAGATCCAGATGGGCAGCATGAACAAGGAAGCCGGCGGCTACGTACTGATGAACTTCAGCCAGTTGCTCGATGACGAACTGCAGATGGTGCTGGTGTGCGGCAACGACCTGCCGCGGGTCCTGGAGCTGTGCGCCGAACTGGACATCGCCGCAGCGCCGGCCCTGGAAGCGCTGCGGGTTGCGGTCCACGTTTAACCGAGCGCGGTATCGAGGAACATCATCACCGCGAAACCACCCATCAGGCCGAGGGTCGCCGAGGTCTGGTGGCCGTTGCGGTGGGTTTCCGGAATCACCTCGTGGGACACCACGAAGATCATCGCCCCTGCCGCCAGGCCCATGCTGATCGGGTAGGCGAGGGCGAAGCCGCTGGAAATGCCCAGGCCGATCACTGCGCCGATGGGCTCCATCACCCCCGAACCGATCGCCACCAGCGCCGCTTTCAGGCTGGACAGCCCGGTTGCGCGCAAGGCCAGGGCTACCGCGAGGCCTTCGGGGATGTCCTGGATGGCGATGGCGCTGGTCAGCGGCAGGCCGACATTGAGGTCCCCCGTGGTGAAGCTGACGCCGATGGCCATGCCTTCCGGCAGGTTGTGCAGGGTGATTGCCAGCACGAATAGCCAGACCCGGTTGATCCGTTCCGCCTGCGGGCCGCAAGGGCCGGTGCTTTCGTGCTCATGGGGGGTGAAACGGTCGAGACCGAGCATCAGCAACACCCCCAGGCCCATGCCGACCACTACGGTCAGCGCGGCGAAGGGGCCGTTGCCGGTGATCTCCCGGGCCGCATCCAGCCCCGGCAGGATCAGGGAGAAGGAGCTGGCGGCGAGCATCATGCCGGCGGCGAAGCCGAGCATCACGTCCTGGGTGNNGATCGCGCCGAGGGCAGTGGCGGAAAAACCGGCCAGGCCGCCGAGCATGGCCATGTGCAGGTTTTCCTGATGGTCGCCGTTGAATGCGTTCCAGGCGCTGGCACCCATCAGCCATATCACCGCCAGCAGGCTCAGGCCCAGGCCGGCGCTCAACCAGGGCGTGGCCTGCACCTGTTGCAGCCAGGCGCTGAAGAGCGGGGCAGGGGCGGACGGGCTGTGGCTGTGGGATGGGGGCATGAAGGGCTCTCCGTCAAAACAATGCAACCGAGTGTAACCAAGCCATCGGAACGCCATCGAAACAAGCGCGTCTATAAGGCCGATAGCCATCTATTCTTTGGGCAGTGCCTGAATTGGGAGTTTCACCATGGGTTCAACGTTCAATGGCCTGGTCGGCCTGGTCATTCTTGCCCTGGATATCTGGGCGATTCTCAATGTGATCAAGAGCAGCGCCGGCGGCGGCGCCAAGGTCCTGTGGATCCTGCTGATCATCCTCTTGCCGGTGCTCGGCCTGATCATCTGGGCCATCGCCGGACCGCGCGGCAACGTGCGGATCTAGCCGCAGGCAGTCACCGACATCACGCGGATTTGTGTTGGCCGGGCAACCCGGCTAGCCTGATCCGCGCCTTGCGCAGCCTTCAACGAAATTTTCACAATCGATTGAAGACAATCGCGCGCGCTTTTATCCATTCGACCAAAGGCTTGCCATCCGGATGACTTCCCGGAGCGGCGGCGTTTCGCGTCGATGTGCTTTCCATAACCAGAATCCCAGGGATCCTCCACTTCATGGCTAAAACGGACGCCTCGCGCCTGCAACCGACGGTCAAATCACACCTGCTCTACACCTTCCTGTGCGGCCTGGTGATCATGCTGATGCTGAGCGCCGTGCGGTTCGCTCTGCTGGCCTACAACAGCGACATGATCGGCGATACGCCGTACTCGACCGTTGCCGAAGGTTTCCTCAACGGCCTGCGCTTCGACCTGCGCGTGGTGGTGTACCTGAGCATTCCGCTGCTGCTGGCTGTACTCAGCGCCCGGGCCATGGCCGCCCGCGGCCTGTTCCGCCTGTGGCTGACGGTCACCGCGAGCATCACGCTGTTCCTCGGCCTGGTGGAGATGGACTTCTATCGCGAGTTCCACCAGCGTCTGAACGGCCTGGTGTTCCAGTACATCAAGGAAGACCCGAAAACCGTCTCCAGCATGATCTGGTACGGTTTCCCCGTGGTTCGCTACCTGCTGGCCTGGGTGGCCGGCACCGTGATCATGAGTCTGGCGTTCAAGGCCATCGACCGCCTGACCCGCCCTCGCGGCGAGTACCAGAGCAACCTCTCGGGCGTGCGCAACGTGGCGCCGTGGTACGTGCGTGGCGTGGTGTTCTTCATGATCCTGCTGGTGGCCGTGGTTGCCGCCCGCGGCACCCTGCGCCAGGGCCCGCCAATGCGCTGGGGCGACGCCTTCACCACCGATTCCAACTTCGTCAACCAGCTGGGCCTGAACGGCACCCTGACCCTGATCGATGCCGCCAAGAGCCGCTTCTCCGAAGACCGCGACAATATCTGGAAGGCCACCCTCGATCAGCAGGTCGCCCAGCAAACCGTGCGCGAGATGCTGCTGACCGCCAACGACAAGCTGGTCGATGCCGACAGCGCAGCGGTCCGTCGTGACTTCACCCCGCCGGCGGACAAGACCCTGCCGATCAAGAACGTGGTGGTGATCCTCCTTGAAAGCTTCGCCGGCCACTCGGTCGGTGCCCTCGGCGCCAAGGGCAACATCACCCCTTACTTCGACAAGCTGGCCGAGGAAGGCTTGCTGTTCGACCGCTTCTTCTCCAACGGCACCCATACCCACCAGGGCATGTTCGCCACCATGGCCTGCTTCCCCAACCTGCCGGGCTTCGAATACCTGATGCAGACCCCGGAAGGCGGCCACAAGCTGTCCGGTCTGCCGGCACTGCTCAGCGCTCGCGACTACGACGACGTCTACGTCTACAACGGTGATTTCGCCTGGGACAACCAGTCTGGTTTCTTCGGCAACCAGGGCATGACCACCTTCATCGGCCGCAATGACTTCGTCAATCCGGTGTTCTCCGACCCGACCTGGGGCGTGTCCGACCAGGACATGTTCGACCGCGGCGCCCAGGAACTGGCCCACAACTACGGCAAGAAACCCTTCTATGCCCTGCTGCAGAGCCTCTCCAACCACACCCCGTACGCGCTGCCGAAGAACCTGCCGGTGGAGCCGGTGACCGGTTTCGGCCGTCTCGACGAGCACCTTACCGCCATGCGCTACTCCGACTGGGCCCTGGGCCAGTTCTTCGAGAAGGCGCGCAAGGAGCCGTACTTCAAGGAGACCCTGTTCGTCATTGTCGGCGACCATGGATTCGGCAACCACCAGCAGGTTACCGAGCTGGACCTGGGCCGCTTCAACGTCCCGCTGCTGCTGATCGCGCCGGGCATCCAGGAGAAATTCGGCAAGCGTGACCATACCGTGGGCACCCAGGTCGACATCGTGCCGACCATCATGGGCCGTCTCGGCGGCGAAACCCGTCACCAGTGCTGGGGCCGCGACCTGCTCAACCTGCCGGAAGGCGACCAGGGCATCGGCATGGTCAAGCCGTCGGGCAGCGAGCAGATCGTCGGTCTGTTCCAGGGCGATCACCTGCTGATCGAATCCAAGGACATGGAGCCACGCCTGTACCGCTACCAGGTCGGCAGCGAGTTCAAGGCCGAGCTGATCGACAGCCCGCAGAAGGGCGAGATGCAGAAGAAACTCGAATCCTTCATCCAGACCGCGACCAAGAGCCTGATGGACAACACTGCCGGTGTGGTTCACGGGATTCCGGATTGATTCCCCGCTGTCTTCGCTGAAAACCCTGGACCCCGGCATTGCCGGGGTCTTTTTTGTGCGGTGCGCATCGTTCATTCAGGCGGAACAACGCTTCCTGGCCAAGGTCAACGGAAGGTAGGCCGGAATTACCCCGTACTTCCATTCGAGGACAACGCCAGATGAAAGAGTGGGAAATCACCTTCGTGGACCAGAAAGGCGAACGCACCTCGCTGGTGTGCGTTTGCGACCAACGTCCAAGCATCGAAGATGCTGCGCGGCGGATCCGTGGCCACCTGTTCCCGGTCATGGACGAACTCGACCTCAATGACTTTCAGGACCGCGCCGATTGCCCGACGGCCAAATGGCTGAAAGAGCAGAACGGCGTGGAAATCACCGATATCGCCGAAAGGCCCTGAATCGCACAGCTGGCGATGTGCCCAGGCTGACGCTAATCTGCATGCAAGGCCGTCGTTTTTCCGGCGCCGGTCTTTGCCGTCGTTACATCCGCTCGAGAACCCCCACCCGACAAGGGTGCATGGGGTGGCGCACAGGCGCCGAAAGTCTATCCATCGTGATTGAGGAGGACGATTCAATGAGCAACCTGTACGAAGACATCAGCAGCATCGTGCTGCGCCGCATGAAAGAGGGCGGCTTCGATTTCACGCAAATCCATCCCATCGAGTTTTACGCGGTATTCCCGGACGAGGAACGGGCGCGCAGGGCTGCAGGCAAGTTTCGTGGCGAGTCGCTGTGCGCCCAGGTGCATGAAAGCGATGAAGGCTGGCAACTGGAGTTGCAGAAGATCATGTTCGCCACCCACGGTGGCATCGGCGATTTCGAACATGATTTCGAGGCGGTGATCAGGCCGCTGGGTGGTGAGTCGCAGGGCTGGGGCGTCAAGCAGGAGCGCGTGATGACCTGAGCCCGCTCCGGGGCTGCGTCCAGTGCAGCCCCGGAGCCATCCGCGCTTCGCAATGAAGCGTGCGCTCCATAAGTGTGGAGCTGGCTGCACAAGTCTGGTGCGGTATCTTTTCCCTCTCTTTCCAACTCCTTGATTGCAAAGGCTTATTGCCGCTGGCACGGGCTTTGCGACGTTGCCTGGGCACGGGTGACAAGGAGTTCGGCATGATTCGCAGTTTCTATGATGAGATGTACGCCGCCGACGGTCAGCTCCGTCCGCATTACCGGGAATTCGCTCGCTGGCTGGGGCAGACACCCCCGGAATTGCTGGCGCAACGGCGCCGGGAGGCCGATCTGCTGTTCCATCGCGCCGGTATCACCTTCACGCTGTATGGCGACGAGCAGGGCACCGAGCGCCTGATTCCCTTCGACACCATTCCCCGGGCCATTCCGGCCAGCGAGTGGCGCGTGGTGGAGCGCGGTTGTATCCAGAGGGTCAAGGCGCTGAACATGTTCCTCGCCGACCTGTACCACGAGCAGCGCATCATTCGCGCCGGGATCATTCCCGCCGAGCAGGTCCTGGCCAACGACCAGTACCAGTTGGCGATGCAGGGGCTGAGCCTGCACCGCGGGCTCTACGCGCATATTTCCGGGGTCGACCTGGTGCGCGACAGCGACGGCAGCTACTACGTGCTCGAAGACAACCTGCGCACCCCCAGCGGCGTCAGCTACATGCTCGAAGACCGCAAGATGATGATGCGGCTGTTCCCCGAGCTGTTCGCGGCCCAGCGCATCGCGCCCATCGATCACTATCCCAACCTGCTCCTGGAAACCCTGAAGAGCTCCAGCCCGCTGGACAACCCCAGCGTCGTGGTGCTGACCCCGGGGCGTTTCAACAGTGCCTTCTTCGAACATGCGTTCCTGGCCCGGGAAATGGGCGTGGAACTGGTGGAGGGCGCCGACCTGTTCGTGCGCGACGAGCGGGTCTTCATGCGCACCACCGGCGGGCCAAAGCCGGTGGACGTGATCTACCGCCGCCTCGACGATGCCTACCTCGACCCCCTGGCCTTCAACCCCGAATCCATGCTCGGCGTACCCGGTCTGCTCTCGGCCTACCGCTGCGGCAACGTGGTGCTGGCCAACGCCATCGGCACCGGGGTGGCGGACGACAAGTCGGTCTACCCCTATGTCACCGAGATGATCCGTTTCTACCTCGATGAGGAGCCGATCCTGAAGAACGTGCCCACCTGGCAATGCCGCAATCCCGCCGAACTGTCCCATGTGCTGGCCAATCTGCCGGAGCTGGTGGTCAAGGAAACCCAGGGTTCCGGCGGCTACGGCATGCTGGTGGGGCCGGCCGCGACCAAGGCCGAGATCGCCGACTTCGCCGAGCGCATCAAGGCGCGGCCGGCGGCCTACATCGCCCA
>DQAA01000070.1 GCA_003523465.1 Pseudomonas sp. | reverse complement strand
ACCACGACGTTATCGTCGTCGTGCAGGCGTACATAGCGAGGCGAGTCGGAAGTTTCGATCAACTGCATGATGGTGCCCCTCTTGTTGTTTCCCAGGCTTTATTCATCCGCGAACGCCCGGCCAAAAGGCCGGGCGTTGCGTGATTTTCTTAGTTCGACGACTCGGCCAGTTTGCCCGATGACGTCGGTACCGCTTCATCCTTCGGGGTATCGCGCAGCTCGATCCGTTTGATCGGGCCGACGATCACCAGGTAGCTGAACACCGCCACCAGGGCGTTGGCGCCCACGTACACCAGGGCCCATTTGAACGAGCCGGTGGCGCTGATGATGTAGCCGATGATGATCGGCGTGGTGATCGACGCGATGTTGCCGAAGGTGTTGAACATGCCGCCCGACAGACCTGCGATCTGCTTCGGCGAAGTGTCCGAGACCACCGCCCAGCCCAGCGCGCCCAGGCCTTTGCCGAAGAACGCCAGGGCCATGATGCCGACCACCATCCACTCGGCGTCCACATAGTTGCAGATCACCATGGACGTCGAGAGCAGCAGGCCGATGACGATCGGCGCCTTGCGGGCGAAGGTCAGGGAGTTGCCGCGGCGCAGCAGATGGTCGGAGATCACGCCGCCCAGTACACCACCGATGAAGCCGCAGATCGCCGGCAAGGAGGCGATGATGCCGGCCTTGAGGATCGACATGCCGCGCTCCTGCACCAGGTACACGGGGAACCAGGTGAGGAAGAAGTAGGTGATTGCGTTGATGCAGTACTGGCCGAGGTAGACGCCGAGCATCATGCGGCTGGACAGCAGCTGCTTGATGTAGCCCCACTTGGGACCGCTGGCACCGGCTGCCTTGGGCTTGTCCATGTCCACCAGGCCACCGTTCTTCTCGATGTACTCCAGTTCCTGGGCACCGATCATCGGGTGTTCTTTCGGGTTGTAGACCAGCTTCAGCCATACCGCCGAGAAGGCGATACCCATGACGCCCATGACGATGAACACGTGCTCCCAGCCCCAGGCGTGGACGATCCAGCCCATCAGCGGGGCGAACAGCACGGTGGCGAAGTATTGCGCGGAGTTGAAGATCGCCGAGGCGGTACCGCGTTCGGCGGTGGGGAACCAGGCCGCTACGATACGGGCGTTGCCGGGGAACGAAGGTGCTTCGGCGAAGCCCACCAGGAAGCGCAGCATGAACAGCGCGATGATCGCGTTGGCTACCGGCATGTAGCCGACGAAGCCCTGCAATACGGTGAACAACGACCAGGTGAAGATACTGAAGGCGTAGACCTTCTTCGAACCGAACCGGTCAAGCAGCCAGCCGCCGGGAATCTGCCCGAGCACATAGGCCCAGCCGAAGGCGGAGAAGATATAACCGAGGGTGACAGCATCGATGCCGAGGTCCTTCTGCAGGCTCGAGCCGGCAATGGAGATGGTTGCACGGTCGGCGTAGTTGATCGTGGTCACCAGGAACAGCATGAACAGGATCAGGTAGCGGACGCGCGTCTTTTTAGTCGCTTGCATCGGAAGTACTCCCACTAATTATTCTTGTGCGGGCTCTTGAATTGTATGCCGGAGCGGGGTGTTACCCGCTCCGGTGTGCGGCTTGGGGCAGGCCGCAGGTCGACGCTTATTGCGGACCCATCTTGTCCATCAGGGCTGCGAGCATTTCGTACTCTTCAGCGGTCAGGTCGGTCAGCGGGGTACGCACCGGGCCTGCGTCGTAGCCGGCGATCTTGGCGCCTGCCTTGACGATGCTGACGGCGTAGCCGGCCTTGCGGTTGCGCAGTTCCAGGTACGGCAGGAAGAAATCGTCGATCAGCTTGCCAACGGTGGCGTGGTCGTCACGGGCAATGGCGTTGTAGAAGTCCATCGCGGTCTTCGGCACGAAGTTGAACACGGCGGACGAGTAGACCGGCACGCCCAGCGCCTTGTAGGCGGCAGCATATACCTCGGCGGTCGGCAAACCACCCAGGTAGCTGAAACGATCACCCAGGCGGCGACGGATCGACACCATCAGTTCGATATCGCCCAGGCCGTCCTTGTAACCGATCAGGTTCGGGCAGCGCTCGGCCAGGCGTTCCAGTTGCACGGCGTTCAGGCGGCAAACGTTGCGGTTGTAGACAACCACGCCGATCTTGACCGATTTGCACACGGCTTCAACGTGGTCGGCAACGCCGTCCTGGCTGGCTTCGGTCAGGTAGTGCGGCAGCAGCAGCAGGCCCTTGGCGCCCAGGCGCTCGGCTTCCTGTGCGTATTCGATGGCCTGGCGGGTGGAGCCACCAACGCCGGCGAGGATCGGTACGGAGTGTTCGCAGGTATCGACGGCAGTCTTGATCACCTGGCTGTATTCGCTGGCAGCCAGGGAGAAGAACTCACCGGTGCCGCCAGCGGCGAACAGGGCAGTGGCGCCGTATGGGGCGAGCCATTCCAGACGCTTGATGTAACCGGCCTGATGGAAGTCGCCCTGGGCATTGAAGTCGGTGACAGGGAAAGACAGCAAGCCATGGGAGAGGACGGTGCGCAGTTCTTGTGGAGTCATTGTTGTAGGCATCCTGTGGCGCTTGGGTGATGAAGATAAATGCTTCGAAGTGGATGTAGGTTATCGTACAAGTTGTACGATGACTAGCCCCCGAAACGGGGTAATTCCACCAGTCGTCTGATCTCACCCGACCGTTTATCTGCCTTTTATAGCGATAAAGCCTGTCTGAAGCCCGGAACCGACCTCAAGAAGGTGCTTTTCGAGCCGATAGAGGGACATCGTTATCGTACAACTATAAGAACCTGCCCTTCACGACGGATCCCTGCCCATGAACCTACGCAATTTGACCATCGCCCGCCGCGCCGGCCTGGGCTTCACCCTTATTTCCCTGCTCGTGGCCCTGCTCGGCTGGTTCGCCGTGGTGCAGATGCAGGCCATCCGCCAGAGCGAGGTCGCGGTCGAGACCAACTGGGTGCCGAGCCTGCGGGTCATCAGCGATGTGCGCGAGATCATGCTGCGCATCCGCACCATTTCCCTGCGCATGGCGCTCGACCCGGACCCGGCCAACACCGCGACCTATCAAGGCCAGATGGACACCCGCCTGAAAGACCTGGACAGCAAGCTGACGGTCCTCGACGGTTTTATCGACACCCCCGAAGAAAAGGCCCTGGCGCAGGCCTTCCGCACCAGCCTGGCGGAGTACCGCAGCGGCCTGAACAGTTCCTTCGAACTGGCCCGGCAGAAAGACCTCGCCGGCCTGAACAAGCTCCTGCTGGTGGACATGAAGCAGGTGGTGGAAACCTCGGGCAAGGCCCTGGCCGACTTCGGCGACCTCTACGGCAAGCAGATCGACGCCGAGGGGAAGGCCGCCAAGGCCCAGTACGACCGTTCGCTGCAGATCATCATCGTCTTCGTGATCATCGCCGCCCTGGCCACCATCGGCCTGGCCCTGTGGCTGACCCGCGGCATCGTCCGCCCGCTGGAACGCGCCGTGCGTACCGCCGAGCATGTCGCCGAGGGTGACCTGAGCCAGCAGATCCAGGTAGAAGGCAACGACGAAGTCACCCGCCTGCAACGCGCCCTGCAACAGATGCAGAACAACCTGCGCTCGGCCATGCGCCATATCAGCGACTCCGCCACCCAGCTGGCCTCCGCCGCCACCGAGCTGAACTCGGTTACCGAAGACAGCTACCGCGGCCTGCACCAGCAGAACGCCGAGATCGAGCAGGCCGCCACGGCGGTCAACGAGATGACCTCGGCCGTGGAAGAAGTCGCCCGCAATGCCGCCTCCACCTGCGACGCCTCGACCCAAACCAGCGACTCCGCCCGCGCCGGGCAGACCCGCGTGCTGGAAACCGTCGACTCGATCCAGACCCTGACCCACGACGTGCAAGGCACGGCCGGCCTGGTACGCAACCTGGTGGAGCAGTCCCAGGACATCGGCAAGGTCCTCGACGTGATCCGCGCCATCGCCGAGCAGACCAACCTGCTCGCCCTCAACGCCGC
>DQAA01000394.1 GCA_003523465.1 Pseudomonas sp. | reverse complement strand
GTTTGCCGGCCTGTTCCAGCAGGGAGATGGCGACCTGCGGGTCGAACTGCCGCGGGCGCAGGGACTTGAGGCTGAAGGGCAGTGCGAGGTTGTCGCGCACCGTGCTGTCGACCATCGTCGGGCGCTGGGCCAGGTAGCAGACATCGGCGCGATAAGCGGGAATCCGTGGGGCGGTGACGGGAATGCCCATCCACAGCACTTCGCCGCTGTCGGGCGGGTCGAGCAGGGCCAGGGTGCGGAGAAAGAGGCTTTTACCGGAGCCAGAAGCGCCGACGATGACCACGCGCTCGCCGGCCTGCAGGGCGAAGTCGGTGGGGGCGAGCAGGGTGGTCTGGCCGGTGGTGTCGATCCGGCCGAGGCGTCTGGCTTCGATCAGGCAGGCCACGGCGATTCCTTGCAGAAGACGGGCGTTGTTTCGTCCCAAAGTACAGTGGCGCTGGGGCAGAGCCTGTAACACTTTATGTCTTCGGAACACTACAACAGGAACCGGCAACATGAAAGCCACAGGCACCCAGCACGCGCAACGCCAGATCACCCTGAATGCCACGCCGGACGAGGCCTGGCTGCGGATTGGCGATTTCAATGGAATGAACACCTGGCACCCGGCGGTGAGTGCCAGCCAGCTTCTTTCCGGCGAGGTCAACCAGCCCGGTGCCGAGCGGCTGTTGACCCTGGGCAACGGCGCGACCATCAGCGAGCGTTTGCTGGAGCATTCCGACAGTGAACGCCTGTATCGCTACGGGATCATCGAGTCGCCCTTGCCGGTGCGGGACTACGAGTCGCTGCTGCGGGTCGAACCAGCGCCCGGTGGCCAGGCGCTGGTGACCTGGCAGGGCCGGTTCGTGGCGCACGGGACGTCCGATGAAGAGGCGCTGGAGGTAGTGGAGGGGATCTATGCGGGGGGATTGGATAACTTGCGGCAGCTGTTCTGCGCCTGAGATTGGCGTCGGACCGCGAGCGGCCTAGAAATCCACGCTGGCGGAAAACAGCAGGCTCCTTGGCGCTCCCTGTGAAAACGCGCCATAGGAGGCCACCCCCGACCAGTACTCCCGGTCGAAGACGTTCTGCACCGTCGCACGGAACGTCACCGGACGCTGTTCGATCCGCGTCGCATAACGCGCGCCGATANNCGGCAGCGCCTGGCTGTTGCCCTGGTCGACGTACTGCTCGCCTGTGTACAAGGCGCCACCCGTCAGGGTCAGCCCTTCGACCAAGGGCAGGTCCCATTCGCCCCAGAGATTGGCCTGCACCCGGGGCGCACCGACCGCGCGGTTGCCGCGATTGGCCGCGTTACCGGTTTCCACAAGGCGCGCATCGAGCAGCGTTACACCGCCGAGCAGCCGGACACCCGCTGCAACCTCGCCCTGCAGGTTCAGTTCCAGGCCGCGATTGCGCTGCTCGCCCTGCACGGCAAATACACCGGAGGCCAGTTCACCCGAGGGTTTGCGGATCTGGAACAGGGCGAGGGTGAACAGGAAACTGCCCTGGTCGATCTTCACCCCGACCTCGTTCTGCCGCGAGATGTACGGGGCAAAGACCTGCCCGGCATTGCTCGCGCTGGCCGGGGCTATATCGCCCTTGCTCAGGCCCTCGAGGTAGTTGTAGTAGAGCGCGACATTGTCCAGGGGCCGGGCGACGACGCCGAACAGCGGGGTGATTGCGCCTTGGTCGTAACGGCTGCGACGGCTGCCGTCGGCGTTGTAGTTGTTCGAGCGGATGCTCTGGCGGCGCAGCCCCAGGGTGAATTGCAGGCGTTGATCGAACAGCGCAAGGGTGTCGGCGATGGCCAGGCCGGACAGCTCGCTTTGCGAGACCTNNCTCGGCGAGCACCGGGCGGGGGCTGTCGCTCGGGTGGTAGATGTTCGACAGCAACGGTGCACCCGGATTGATACCGCGGCGCAGTTCATCGTGATAGCGGCTGGCCTGGAGCGTCAGCCGGTGTTCGACCGGGCCGCTGTCGAAGCGCAGGCGGGCACCGGCGTCGTAGGTCTGGCGGCGCACGTCGAACTGGTAATAGCCGGGAATCGAAGAGGTATCACCGGCGGCGTCGAGGATGGTCGGCGTCTGGTCGGACAGGCGCGAAACAGTGGAGCGTCCGCCGCCGGCATGGGCGAAGAGGCTCAGGGTGTCGTTGAGCGCGTATTCGCCGCTGAGCAGCAGGGACTTGTCCCGGGTGGTGGAGCGCCCCCAGTCCTGGCTGACGCTGCTGCGGCCATTGGCGGCCGAGGGGATGTCGATGCCCGGAGCGATCAGGAACGGGCGCGAGGCGGCGTCGATGCGTTCGCGCTGGTCGATCAGGTCCAGGGTGGCGCGAAGTTGCTCGCCCTGGTAGTCGAGGGACAGGGCGCCAAGGCCGATCTCCCGGGACTGCTTGTCGATGACGGTATCGCCTTGCTGTTGCGCGCCATTGAAGCGCAGGCCGAAACGTCGGGCCTCGCCGAAGCGCCGGTTGATATCGATGCGGTTGCCCCATTGTTTATCAAGGGCAAGGCTGGTGCTGTAGCGGGTCATGTCTTCGTCCAGCGAGCGCTTGGGTACCACGTTGATCACGCCGCCCACGGTGCTGTTCGGCGAGATGCCATAGAGCAGCGCGCCGGGCCCCTTGACCAACTCGATGCGCTCGGCGTAGTCGGTGAACACCCGGTAATTGGAGGCGACCCCATAGACTCCGTCGAACGCCAGTTCGCCGAGATTGCCTTCACCCACCGGAAAACCCCGGATAAAGAACGAATCGACGATCCCGCCGGCCTGTCCCGTGGAGCGCACCGAGGCATCGCGTTCGAGCAGGTCGCCCACGGTAGTCGCTTGCTGGTCCTGGATCAGCGTCGAGGTATAGGTGCTGATGCTCAATGGTGCGTCGAGAACGTCGAGGTTGCCCAGCAGGCCAAGACGCCCGCCGACGGCCGTCTGGCCACCGGCATAGGCGGTGGGCGGCAGTTCGCCGTGAGTGGCGGCTGCGTTGATATCGATAG
>DQAA01000072.1:5296-5482 GCA_003523465.1 Pseudomonas sp. | reverse complement strand
GCCGCTGGCGTCGAGGCCGAGCATCTCGGCCTCTTCCATATCGGTCGCCGTCAGCAGGTTCAGGCGGCTGCCCACCGAACCCTGGACGGATTCGGTCTCGGCAGCGCCCGGGTGCGCCGACAGGCGCTGGTGCAACTCGCTGAACGAGTTGCAGCTGGCGAGTTCCGCCCGCTGCTCGTCGCTCAG
>DQAA01000072.1:0-5250 GCA_003523465.1 Pseudomonas sp. | reverse complement strand
GCACCTGTTCGGTGGTGGCCGGGGCCTCGGTGGTGGGCGCCGCTTCGGCGGCAGGCTGCTCGGCAGGTTGCTCGGCCTTCGCGGTTTTCGCCGCGGCCTTGTCATGCTTGGCAGGTTTTTCCTGTTTCTTCGGCTCTTCCTGCTTTTCAGGCTTGGCCGCTTCGACCGGCACATCGCGAACCAGGGCAGCGCGCATTTCCACGGCCTTGCCCGGATCCTTGACCTTCATCCGCAGGGTCAGGCGCCAGCCCTTGATTTCAGGGTTGTAGCGCAGGTTGTTTTCCACCAGCTCGGCGTTGTCGTCCAGGCTGACCTGGCTGCGCACGGCGGTGTCTTCCGGCAGCTTGGCCAGGGCCGGGCCTTCGAAGTCGACCAGGAAGGCGACGCTGCCGTCCGGCTGGCGGATCAGGTTGGACTGCTTGACGTCGCCGGTGGAACGCAGGGTCTGCTTGACCCAGCCCAGGTCAGGCGAGTGGAACTCCGACTCGTCCATGGTCCAGTGCAGGCGGTATTCGTAGTCGATCGGGGTACCTGGCTCCGGCAGTTTTTCCGGGCTCCAGAAGGCCACGATGTTGTCGTTGGTCTCGTCGGCGGTCGGGATCTCGACCAGGTCGACGGTGCCCTTGCCCCAGTCGCCCTTCGGCTCGATCCAGGTGCTTGGACGCTTCTGGTAGTTGTCATCCAGGTCTTCGAAGAAGCTGAAGGCGCGGTTACGCTGCAGCAGACCGAAGCCGCGCGGGTTTTCCACGCTGAAGTTGCTCACGGCCAGGTGTTTCGGGTTGTTCAGCGGACGCCACAGCCATTCGCCGTTGCCGGCATGGATCGACAGTCCTTCGGAGTCGTGCAGGGAAGGACGGTAGTTCGGCACGCGGGACGGCTGGTTGCTGCCGAACAGGTACATGCTGGTCAGCGGGGCGATGCCCAGGCGGCTGACGTGGTCACGCAGGAAGACCTTGGACTGCACGTCGACGATGGTGTCGGAACCCGGACGCAGGATCAGCTTGTAGGCGCCGGTGGAGCGCGGCGAATCCAGCAGGGCGTAGATCACCAGGTGCTTGTCGTTGGCGCTCGGGCGTTCGACCCAGAACTCGGTGAAACGCGGGAATTCTTCGCCGGACGGCAGCGCGGTGTCGATCGCCAGGCCACGGGCCGACAGGCCGTACACCTGGCCCTTGCCGACCACGCGGAAGTAGCTGGCGCCGAGCAGGGTCATGATTTCGTCCTGCTTGTCCGCCTTGTTGATCGGATAGAGAACGCGGAAACCGGCGTAGCCCAGCTTCTCGGTGGCCTTGGCATCGAACTGCAGGTCGCCGAAATCGAAGCGGCTCGGGTCGTACTTGATTTCTTCGACGGTGGTGGCGGTGACTTCATTGATTTTCACCGGCGTATCGAAGTGCATGCCCTGGTGGTAGAAGGACAGCTCGAACGGGGTTTTCTCCCCGGCCCACTCGGCCTTCTCGGCGCGGAAGTGGATCTTCTGGTAGTCGGCGAACTTCATGTCGCGGAATACGGCAGGCAGATTGCTTTTCGGTGCTTCGTACTTCTGTCCGGCCAGGTCCTTCGCCTTGGCCGCCACGTCGTCAAGGTTGAACGCCCAGAGCTGGCCGGAGCCGAGCAGGCACATCAGTGCCGAACCCGCGATCAGGGCCTTGCGCAGCCGGCTGGCAGGCATTCTTGGAGCATTAAAGGGACTTACAATCACGAACAACCCTCGCCGAATACAGAACTAAAGAACCAACGGCCAGCGACACATGCCGGGTTGGCGAGCACTGTTCGGACTCCGAAAGGGCTCAATGATTCCCCAAACGGTTCCGGACAGTTCTCGAGTCAGAGTGAAACAGGCCGTCGAACGCCGGCCCACATAGCGCGCGATTATCTAGCAGGCTGCGTTACAACGCATCAGGGCCGACGAACTATTTTTGCTGCTAAACCCCTTGTTTTCCTGCAAACAGGGGGAATTTTGTCTTCATATTTGTAACATAAATGTTACAGGGCCATCATTGACCAGGTGAACCTGCATATCGGCCCCGAAGCGACCACTGCCGACAGTGCCGTGCTTGAGCCTTGCCTGTGCCAATAGATAGTCGAACAGCTCGGCACCGAGGGCCGGCGGAGCGGCGGTGGAGAAGCTCGGGCGCAGGCCGCTGCGGGTATCGGCCGCGAGGGTGAACTGGGACACCAGCAGCAGGCCGCCGTCGATGTCCTTGAGGGAGAGGTTCATCTTGCCCTGCGGGTCGCTGAAGACCCGGTAGTTGAGCAGTTTGTGCAGGAGCTTGTCGGCGTGTTCCGGTGTGTCGCCGGGTTCCACCGCGACCAGCACCATCAGGCCCTGGTCGATGGAACCGACGATTTCCCCTTCCACTTCCACACGGGCGCCACGCACCCGTTGCAGCAACCCCTTCATGCTTCGTCCAGCGGCAGGTCGAGCAGGCGGCGGGCCATCTGGTCGGCGGCGCGCACCAGGGCGTCGGTGATGCCCGGTTCGGACGCGGCGTGGCCAGCGTCGCGGATCACCTTCAGCTCGCTGTTCGGCCAGGCCTGGTGCAGTTCCCAGGCGTTGTCCAGCGGGCAGATCACGTCATAGCGGCCATGCACGATCACCGCCGGCAGGTGGGCGATCTTCGACATGTCGCGGATCAGCTGGTTTTCGTCGAGGAAGGCGTTGTTGACGAAGTAGTGGCACTCGATGCGGGCGATCGACAGCGCGCGCTGCGGCTCGGAGAAGCGATCGACCACCAGCGGGTTGGGACGCAGGGTCGCGGTACGGCCCTCCCAGGTGGACCAGGCCTTGGCGGCGTGCATCTGGGCGATCTGGTCGTTGCCGGTGAGGCGCTTGTGGAAGGCCTGGACCAGGTTGTCGCGTTCTTCCAGCGGGATCGGCGCGATGTAGTCCTGCCAGTAATCCGGGAACAGGCGGCTGGCACCACCGGTCTGGTAGAACCAGTCGATCTCCTGGGGACGGCAGAGGAAGATGCCGCGCAGGATCAGGCCATGGACGCGCTCGGGGTGGGTCTGGGCGTAGGCCAGGGCCAGGGTCGAGCCCCAGGAGCCGCCGAACAGCACCCACTTCTCGATGCCGAGGTGCTTGCGGATGCGTTCGAGGTCTTCGACCAGGTGCCAGGTGGTGTTGTTTTCCAGGCTGGCGTGGGGAGTGGAGCGACCGCAGCCGCGCTGATCGAAGGTGATGATGCGGTAGACGGTGGGATCGAAGTAGCAGCGGCTCTGGGCATCGCAACCGGCGCCGGGGCCACCGTGAATGAACACCACCGGCAGACCTTCCGGGGAACCACTTTCATCGACGTACAGTACATGCGGTGCTTCGACGGCCAGATCGTGCCGGGCGTAGGGTTTGATCTGTGGGTACAAGGTCTGCATTACGCACTCCGTGTGGGAATTATTCAGCCGTTGGGCATCATAAACCCGAAATGCGCTTTGAGCATGCCCCGTTGGATCAAGTGTTCTTCAGGTAACCATGTACTGCTCTCAGGGGCCTCATCGCTGGCAAGCCAGCTCCCACAGGTTCACCACCGTCCTTGAAAGCGGCGCCGTACCTGTGGGAGCTGGCTTGCCAGCGATTACGTCAGGGATATCGCCGCTGAGCCCAGGCCAGGACCTCTTCCAGCAACCCCCGCAATACCACCTGGGTCGGCCCGGCCAGATCCTCCCGATAGGTGAACGGCTCCACCTCCTCCATATAAGCGCTCTGCGCCAGCTCCAACTGCACCGCATGGATATCCTGCGCCGGATCGCCGTAATGCCGGGTGATATGCCCGCCCTTGAAGCGCCCGTTCAGCACATGGGTGTAATCCGGCGCCCCGGCACACACCGCCTTCAGCCGCTCGGCCAGTTCAGGATCACAACTGGCGCCATTGAAGGTGCCCAGGTTGAAATCCGGCAGTTTGCCGTCGAACAGATGCGGCACATGGGAGCGGATCGAATGCGCATCCCACAACAACGCATAGCCGAACTCCGCCTTCAACCGCGCCAGCTCGTTGCGCAGGGTGTCGTGGTACGGCCGCCAGATGCTCTCCAGATACCCTGCCCGCTCCGCCGCCGTCGGCACCTTCCCTTCTTCGAACAACGGCGCGCCATCGAACAGCGTCGCCGGGAACAGCCCGGTGGTGGCGCCCACATAGAGCGGCTGGTCGTCTTCGGGCCGGTTCAGGTCGATGACGAACCGCGAGTACTCCGCCGCCACCACACTGGCGCCCATCTCGCGAACGAAGTCATACAGCCGGGGGATATGCCAGTCGGTATCAGGCAGGCTTCGCGCCGCAGGCACCAGTCCATCCCGCACCGCCGGCGTCAGTTTCAAACCCGCATGCGGCATGCTGACCAGCAGCGGCAGCCTGCCCTGGTGAAAATTCAGAACCTTGTCCATCGTCATGCCTCAATCAGTCAGTTCGACGCCGTGGCGGACCACGCGCTTGTCCAGTTCGCCACCGAGCCAGTACGCGAGGTCGGCCGGGCGCTCGATATCCCAGGCGACGAAATCGGCGACCTTGCCCACTTCCAGCGAGCCATGACTCTCGCCCAGCCCCAGCGCCGTGGCGGCATGCAGCGTTACGCCGGCCAAGGCCTCTTCCGGTGTCATGCGGAACAGGGTGCAGGCCATGTTGAGCATCAGCCGCAGCGACAACGCCGGCGAGGTGCCGGGGTTGAGGTCGCTGGCAATGGCGATCTTCACCCCGTGCTTGCGCAAGGCCTCCATCGGCGGCAACCGGGTTTCCCGCAGGTAATAGAAGGCACCGGGCAGGAGAACGGCGACGGTGCCGGCGGCGGCCATGGCGATGCAGTCGTCCTCGGTCATGAACTCCAGGTGATCGGCGGACAACCCGTGGTACCGCGCCGCCAGGCTCGAACCGGCCAGCGACGACAGCTGCTCGGCATGCAGTTTCACCGGCAAGCCCAGCTCCCGCGCCTTGATGAATACCCGCTCGACCTGCGCCGGCGAAAACGCCAGGTACTCGCAGAAGGCATCCACCGCATCCACCAGCCCCTCGGCCGCCAGGGCCGGGAGCATCACCTCGCAGATATGGGTGATGTAGTCGTCGNNTATTCCGGCGGCAGCGCATGGGCCGCCAGGCAGGTGGCACGTACGGTCAGCGGCAGGGTCTCGCCGAGGCGACGGGCGACCTTGAGCATCTTGCGTTCGTTGTCCAGATCCAGCCCGTAGCCGGACTTGATCTCCAGGGTGGTCACGCCATCGCGCATCAACGCCCGTACCCGGCGCAGGGCGCTGGCGTACAG
>DQAA01000030.1 GCA_003523465.1 Pseudomonas sp. | reverse complement strand
GTGGGGCAGGCCGCTGATAAAGCGGAAGCCCACCAGGCTGGCGAACGACGGCGCGAACGCCGTGGCCAGGTTGCCGATCGCGTACAGGGCCATGAGCAACAGCAGCATGTGCTTGCGCAGCAGCTTGGCGCCGAGGATCGCCAGGGCCGGTGCGCCCACCACGACGCCCNNGCTGATGGCGTGGCCCACCTGCGGCTCACTGAGTTGCCGGTTGC
Source organism: Pseudomonas sp. (assembly GCA_003523465.1). Taxonomy (GTDB): domain Bacteria; phylum Pseudomonadota; class Gammaproteobacteria; order Pseudomonadales; family Pseudomonadaceae; genus Aquipseudomonas. Next base: position 2,955 of record DQAA01000030.1, on the reverse strand, counting down.
TGGCGATATCCGGCATCAGGCCCATGATGGCGAACTCGCCGGTACCGATGGCGAAGCTGCCCAGCGCCATGGCCGCCTCCATTTTCACGATGGTGCTCTTCGATGCGGCGAGCGGCGGCGCTGTTTCCTGAATGGACATGGGACTCCTCGGCTGAAATACGCTGAAACGATAAAGTCCCTATCCTAGACAATCCGGGACCCCAGCGTCGAGGATCGATGACCTCAGGCCTGCGCGGCCCTGGCCTTCTCCGGCGGGCGCAACGAGCCGATATACACCGCCGCCACCGTCAGCAATGCGCCGCCGATCTGCACCGCCGAGCTGGGTTTGTCGAGGAAGGCCACATCGACGAAATAGGTGATCACCGGCTCCAGCAGCAGNNAGCCCCAGGCTGATATGGCCGATGGAACGATTGACCAGCAGCCAGCCGACGAACTGCACCATCACGCCGTAGATCACCAGCATCAGCAGGGTCCGGCCGTCGCCGATGGCCAGGCTCTCGCCACGCAGCAGCGCATACCCCAGCATCACCAGCCCGGCCCACAGGCTCAGGTTGAGCATCTGCGCGAGCTTGTCGCCGCCGCCATCGGGCAGCTGGCTGGCGGCCTTGAGGTAGTAGACGCAGACGGCGTAGGCCAGGCCCGAGGCGATGCCGAACAGCACGCCGCGCACGCCCAGGGCGCTGGTCATTTCCGGGGCCAGCAGCAGGTACAGGCCGAAGAAGGCAAGGACGATGGCCAGGCTGAAGTTCAGCGAGGGTTTTTCCTTGAGCAGCCAGAGGCCGAGCAGGGTCATGAAGAACACCTGGCAGTTGGTCAGGATCGAACCGATGCCGGGGCCGACGATGTAGATGCTGTGGTGCCAGAGGATCAGGTCGATGGCGAGAAATACCCCGGCCAGGGCGGTGAGGCGGACCGCGCGGGAGGACGGCAGGCGGACCGGCACCTTGCGCCATTTCAGGCTGAGATAGAACAGCATCGAGGCGAACAGCATCCGGTAGAAGCCGGCGCCACCCGCGCCGATGTCGGCGAAGGCCACGGCCAGGGCCGAGAGGCTGAGCATCAGGCCGCCGAGGGTGAGTTCGAGAAGGGCTTTTCGATTGTCCATGTCGTTGCGTCGCTTGCAGGTTTGCTTGGGAACGCCGACCCTAGCAAGCCCGCCCCGGACCACGATTGGACGAAACTGGACAGCCCATGCACGCACCAGAGAAGGATTTCTCCCGCTTCCTGCGCATTCCCGAAGGGGGCTGCGAGCTGCTCAGCGCGCGCTATAGCCAGCAGCATTTCGGCCGGCACTCCCATGACCGCTATGCCTTCGGGGTGATCACCCAGGGCGTGGAAAAGCTCTATTACCGCGGTGTCCATCACTTCGGCGGGGCCGGGACGGTGGTGACCCTGAGTCCCGGGGAAATCCACGATGGCGTGCCGGTGGACAAGGCCGGCTGGGTCTACCGGATGCTCTATGTCGATCCGCACTGGCTGAATGACGCGGTCCTGCAAGGTCGCTACGGCAGCCAGCATGTGCACCTGTTTCGCGAGCCGATGGCGGATGATCCGCACTTCGCCCGGCGCCTGCTGGATGCCCATCAGCGTATCGCCGAGGCGGTCATGCCGCTGGAACGCGAAACGCTGCTGGTCGAACTGCTGGCGGAGGTGTTCGAGCAGCACGGCCATGACCTGGGCAAGCCCGGGCGTCCGGAGCGTGATGCGGTGCGACGTATCCGCAGTCGCCTCGACAACGAACTGGAGCACAACCTGTCCCTGGAAACCCTCGGCCTGGAAGCCGGCATGGACCAGCTGTACCTGATCCGCGTGTTCAAGCGCGAGGTCGGCGTGGCGCCGCACAGCTACCAGATCCAGAAACGGGTGGCGCGGGTCCAGGCGCTGCTGCGCGCCGGCATGGACCTGGCCGAGGCGGCGGTGGCTTGCGGGTTCTTCGACCAGAGCCATATGGCCCGGGCGTTCAAGAAGATCGTGGGTGTCACGCCTGCGGCGTTTCGCTCACGCTGATGGCGCGCTCGGCCTCCCTCGACCTGCTCAAGTGGCTGGCCATCGTCAGCATGATCGGCGATCACCTGCGCTATCTCTGGCCTGGGCAGGAGTGGCTGTTCATCACCGGCCGCTTGGCGTTTCCGTTTTTCTGCCTGGCGCTGGCCGCCAACGTGGTGCGTTCGAACGAGGCAAGGCTGCGTTACCTCGGGTGGTTCCTGGGCTTTTCGCTGCTGTCGGAGTTGCCGTATCGCTGGCTCGACAACGGTTCGCAGACCTTGAACGTGATGCCGACCCTGGCCCTTGGGCTGATGGTCGCCTGGGGTGTGCACTGGCGCAGTCGGTCGACCCTAGCGCTGGGGGCGCTGGCAGCACTTGTCGCGACCCTGGGCAATGACTGGATGATGTACGGCCTGCCCGGCGTATTGTTGCCGGCGGCCTTGCTGATGGCATTGAAGGACGGGCGTTTCGTGTGGCTGGCGGGGTTGTTGGCGGTGGCCGGGAATTTCACCAACAGCTGGTTGTTCGAGCATCCGCTGGCGCCGGTTTCGCTGGCGGTGATGTTCATGGCGGTGCTTGCCGTGACGCTCGGCCTGGAGCTGTTGCGCCGGGAGTGGCCTGGCCCTGTACCGCCGGTAGGGCGCTGGGCCTGGTGGTTCTATCCGCTGCATCTGGCCGCGATCAAGCTGCTCGGCCTTCTGTAGACCAAGGCCCGGATCGCGGTTCTGGTCAGACTTCCGTCAGCGGAATGTCCCCCGCGCATTTCTTCTCCCGTCGCCCGCCCATCCAGTCGTCCACCTGCGTACCGAACCCGGCAGGGGCCTTGCGTCCGACCCGACGCGCCAGGTCGAGGACGGTCTGCTGGGCGAGGGCTTCTTCCATGCGCTTTTGCGCGGTGATCATCGCCGCATGCACCGCGCACGGGCCTGCGATGGCCCAGTCCGGCGGTTCGCCTTCGAACAGCGCGCA
>DQAA01000120.1:1090-3830 GCA_003523465.1 Pseudomonas sp. | reverse complement strand
CAATCACCAGACTCCGGTCACGCTTTCCCTTCTGGACTGAACCCATGCCACGACTGCTTTCTGCCTTCCTCCTGCTGTGCCTGGCCTTCGCCAGCAGCGCCCAGGCCAGCTACATAACCCGCCAGTTGAACAAGCCGGTGCCCGGCGGCGTTGCGGTAATCGACCTCGGCCCCTCCGCCCAGCCGCTGACTGCTCGTTTCGACGGCAAGCCGGTGCTGGTGGTCAAGGAACAGGACAACTGGCTGGCCATCGTCGGCATTCCCCTGACCCAGAAGCCCGGCGCTGCCAGCATCAGCCAGGGCAGCCGCATCCTGAACTTCACCGTCGGCAGCAAGAAGTACCAGGAACAGCACATCACCCTGAAGAACCAGCGCCAGGTCAATCCGAACCCCGCCGACCTCAAGCGCATCGACGCCGAGCTAGCCGAGCAGATCAAGGCCTACCGCAGTTTCAGCCCCGGCACGCCGAGCAACCTGATGCTCGACAAACCGGTCAGCGGCCCCCTGTCGAGCCGCTTCGGTGTGCGCCGCTTCTTCAACGGCGAAGAACGCAACCCGCATTCCGGCCTGGATTTCGCCGTACCCGCCGGCACCCCGGTCAAGACCCCGGCCAACGGCAAGGTGATCCTGACCGGCAGCTACTTCTTCAACGGCAACACGGTGTTCGTCGATCACGGCCAGGGCTTCATCAGCATGTTCTGCCATCTGTCGAAGATCGACGTGAAACCCGGCCAGGTCCTGGTCCGCGGCGCCGTGGTCGGCAAGGTCGGCTCCACCGGTCGCGCCACCGGACCGCATATGCACTGGAACATCAGCCTCAACGACGCACGTGTCGACCCGGCGATTTTCATCGGTGCTTTCCAGCCCTGAGCCGCAAGCCGAACGGCGCACTTGCGCCAATCAAAAAGACCGCGCAACCGACGCGGTCTTTTTCGTCTGGAAGCGCGATTAACTGCCGATAAAAAGCAGATTCCGAACATTTCTTTCAATTTTTTCCCGGTGCTTGCCATCTTTCACCCCACTGGTTAGGGTTGACGGCATGAAAACTTTTGAAACCCTCATTCGCCTCCGCCAACACCGCAGCCTTTGCCTGGTCAGTGCACGACTACCAAGCTGAATCGCGTCGCCTCGCCCATTCCATCTGTTCATATTTCGGCAGGCCCGTTCCAGGCCGCATCAAAAGGATTGCACTCATGTCCATGCTCAAAGACCCTTCGAAGAAATACCGCGCCTTCCCGACCATCGACCTGCCTGACCGCACCTGGCCGTCGAAGACCATCACCCAGGCGCCGATCTGGTGCAGCTCCGACCTGCGCGACGGCAACCAGTCGCTGATCGAGCCGATGGATGCGGAAAAGAAACTGCGCTTCTGGAAGACCCTGGTCAGCGTGGGCGTGAAGGAAATCGAGGCATCGTTCCCTTCCGCTTCGCAAACCGACTTCGACTTCGTGCGTACCCTGATCGAAGATGGCCACATCCCTGACGACACCACCATCCAGGTGCTGACCCAGGCTCGCGAAGACCTGATCTCGCGCACCTTCGAATCGCTGCGCGGCGCGAAGAAAGCCATCGTCCACCTGTACAACGCCACCAGCCCGTCGTTCCGCCGCATCGTCTTCAACCAGGACAAGCAAGGCGTGAAGGACATCGCGGTGAACGCGGCCAAGCTGTTCGTCAAATACGCCGCCCAGCAGCCGGAAACCCAGTGGACCTTCCAGTACTCGCCGGAAACCTTCAGCGCCACTGAAATGGAGTTCGCCAAGGAAGTCTGCGACGCGGTGATCGAGGTCTGGAACCCGACCCCGGAACACAAGGTCATCCTCAACCTGCCGGCCACCGTCGAAGTCTCGACGCCGAACGTCTACGCCGACCAGATCGAGTGGTTCTGCCGCAACGTCAGCCGCCGTGACAGCGTGCTGATCAGCCTGCACTGCCATAACGACCGCGGCACCGGCATCGCCGCCACCGAGCTGGGCCTGATGGCCGGCGCCGACCGCGCCGAAGGCTGCCTGTTCGGCAACGGCGAACGTACCGGCAACGTCGACCTGGTGACCCTGGCCCTGAACCTCTACACCCAGGGCATCGACCCCGAGCTGGACTTCTCCGATATCGACGGCGTGCGCAAGGTCGTCGAGGAGTGCAACCAATTGCCGGTGCACCCACGTCATCCGTATGTCGGCGACCTGGTCCACACCGCGTTTTCCGGCTCGCACCAGGACGCCATCCGCAAGGGCTTCGCCCAGCAGAAGGAAGGCACCCTGTGGGAAGTGCCGTACCTGCCGATCGACCCGGCCGACATCGGCCGCAGCTACGAGGCGGTGATTCGCGTCAACAGCCAGTCGGGCAAGGGCGGTATCACCTACCTGCTGGAACAGGAATACGGCATCAGCCTGCCGCGCCGCATGCAGATCGAGTTCAGCCAGGTGGTCCAGGGTGAAACCGACCGTCTCGGCCTGGAAATGACTGCCCAGCAGATCTACAACCTGCTGCACCGCGAATACCTGCAAGCCAACGCGCCGTACGCGCTGGTCAGTCATCGTCTGCAGGAAGAAAACGGCCACAGCGCCGTGGAAGTGGAAGTCGCCGGTGAAGGCGAAACCACCCTGCACTGGCGCGGCAAGGGCAACGGCGCCCTGGAAGCCCTGGTCGCCGGCCTGCCGGTCGGCGTGGAAATCATGGACTACAACGAGCACGCCATCGGCGCCGGCACCAATGCCAAGGCCGCTGCGTACATCGAGCTG
>DQAA01000120.1:0-978 GCA_003523465.1 Pseudomonas sp. | reverse complement strand
CCCGCCTCTCGAAGGCGGGCCTTTTTATTTGTGGGCAATCGACGACGCCCGAGGCAATGACGCCTTTCGCGCTCGTCCCCCTGGAACGCCAACTTTTTTGTTGGCCTCCCCGGAACAAACGCCATTATTTTGCCTCTACTGGCGCGTATAATCGCCGACCAGGCACAACTTCCAGATCAGAAGACCTCATGGACGAATCGATTTTCCCTCGCTCCACCTTCCGGGCTGCCGCGCAACCTCACTCGGGACACCCGGCACCATGACCCCGGGCGATCTCCTGAGCCTCGTCGTCGATAACTATCGCCAGGCCCACCAACGCACCGCCGAACGCCAGTACGCCCGGGTCGAAGGCTATGACCGGGACATCCAGCTGCGCCAGGACATCCTCGTGCGCCTGCACAAGATCCCGAACAACCTGGTCATCAACCCCGAGCATGCGCAGCGGGTGCGCCACACCCTCAGGGATCGGCAGCTCGAGGTGACCAAGCAGCGCCAGCAGGTAGCCGCCCTGGAGCAGGATGTCGATCAACTGACCGCTGAGCTTCGCGCACTGGTCCGCCAGCGCGAGCAGCGCCTGTGGCAGCTCTGGCAGGAACACGCGCGGCAAATGGGGCTGCACCAGCCGGTGCCGCAGCGCGACGAACTGAACAAAAGCCTGGAGCAACTGCGCGAAGCGCTGCCCCGGCTGGCCGATGAATGCAACCGCAAGATGCCGGACTACGAGCGCAATACGTTCTACGTCTACCTGCGCGGGCGTCGCTACGGCACCGACGACTATGGCCGCAGCGGCCTGTTCCGCACGCTGGATGACTGGCTGGCGAACAAGATCAACTACCGCGAAAACCGCCGCAACGAGCTGATCCTGCGCTCCATGCCGGACCGGGTCGCCGACCTGCTGGGCGAACACACCGAGGCGCTGCGGGCGATGAACCGCAAGGACGCCGCGAACTGGGCCACGATCAGCGGCCAGTTGCGCAG
>DQAA01000499.1 GCA_003523465.1 Pseudomonas sp. | reverse complement strand
GCCGGCGATGAGGCCCTCAAGATCAGAAGCTGACTTTCCCCCGCAACATGTCGCGGTACATCACGAAATCCCCCAGCAAGCTATAGAACGGATGCTGGAAGGTCGCCGGGCGGTTTTTCTCGAAGAAGAAATGCCCGATCCAGGCAAAGCCATAGCCGGCGAAGGGTACTGCCATGAGCAGCAGCCACTTGCCGCTGCCGATGGTGTAGGCGAGCAGGGCGATGACCAGGGTGGTGCCGATGAAGTGCAGGCGACGGCAGGCGGGGTTGGCGTGTTCGTTGAGGTAGTAGGGGTAGAACTGCGCAAAGCTGTTGAATTGGCGAGGGCTTTCCACTGGCGAGGTGCCTCCTTGTTCTTGTAGATGTTGAACTTGTACGGCGTGGAGCCTGAACCCAGTCTAGAGTCAACAGCTGTATCAGCAAGTGACAATAAGCGCCACTTTAGTATCCTTGCGCCTTATCCCAAATCAGAGCCAGCCATGAACGAGAGAACCACGTCAGCCAGCTGGGCCTCCGGGATAGTCAAGGCTCTGGAACTGGAAGGGCTGGACTGCCCGGACCTGTTCAGCAAACTCGGCCTGGATTTCGCCGCGCTGAGCGACCCCGATGCACGCTTCACCCAGGACTCCATGACCCGCCTGTGGCAACTGGCCGAGGAGCTTTCCGGGAACCGTGCCATCGGCCTGAACATGGCCCGGGTGGTACGGCCGGCCTCGTTTCATGTGGTCGGCTATGCGCTGATGTCCAGCCGCACCCTGGCCGAAGGCTTCGGGCGCCTGGTGCGTTATCAACGGATCATCGCGGAAAGTTCGGACCTCAGCCTGCAGCTCGGTCCGGAAGGCCATGCCCTGATCCTCACCGTGCATGGCGATCACCTGCCGCCGACCCGCCACAGCTCCGAAGCCTCCCTGGCCTGCGCGCTGTCGCTGTGCAGCTGGCTCAGCGGGCGGACCATCCAGCCGCGCCGGGTCTTGATCCAGGGCCCGCAACCGGACGATATCGAACCCTACCGGATCGCCTTCCATTCGCCGCTGACCTTCAACGCCCCCTACGACGCGCTGATCTTCGAACCATCCGACCTGCAAAGCCCGTTGCCCACCGCCAACGAGGCGATGGCGGTGCTGCACGATCGTTTTGCCGGGGAGTATCTGGCGCGCTTCTCGGAAAGCCGGGTGACCCATCAGGCTCGCCAGGTGCTGTGCCGCGTCCTGCCCCAGGGCGAGCCCAAGCGCGAGCTGGTGGCCCAGGCCCTGCACTTGTCCCAGCGCACCTTGCAGCGTCGCTTGCAGGAAGAGGGCACCAGCTTCCAGGCGCTGCTGGATGACACCCGCCGCGAACTGGCCGAACAGTACCTTTCCCAGCCGGGCATGACCCTGCTGGAAACTGCCTATCTGTTGGGGTTCGCCGATCCGAGCAACTTCTTCCGTGCCTTTCGCCGCTGGTTCGATCTCACGCCGGGCGAATACCGCGCCCGGCGCCACGGCCTGACCCAGACCGAGGCGGAGCCCGAGGGCGAGGCGATCAGTGCCGCCAGAATGCCGGCATACACAGAACAAACACGGTAATGATCTCCAGGCGGCCGAGCAGCATGCCGCCCGCCAGAATCCATTTGGCTGCATCCGGCAGGGTGGCGAAATTGCCTGCCGGGCCGATGGTCTCGCCCAGCCCCGGGCCGACACCGGACACGGTGCTGGCTGCACCGGTCAACGCCGTCATCCAGTCCACGCCAAGCAGCGACAGCAGCAGGGCGATGACGCAGATGGTGATGGCGAAGAAGAACGAGAAGGTCAGGATCGAGCGGACGATTTCCTCGTCGAGGCGGTGACCGTTGTATTTCTGCTTGATCACCGCCCGCGGGTGGATCAACTGGTTCAGCGAGGCCTTGAGCAGGATATAGGCAACCTGGAAGCGGAAGATCTTGATGCCGCCGGCAGTGGAGCCGGAGCAGCCGCCGATGAAGCCCAGGTAGAAGAACAGCATCAGCGAGAAGTTGCCCCACAGGCTGTAGTCGCCGAGGGCGAAGCCGGTGGTGGTGACCACCGAGGTGACGTTGAGCGCCACATGGCGCAGGGCGTCGAGCCAGTGCAGTTTGGTGGTGGCCCAGTACCAGGTGCCGAGGACGATCCAGGTGGCGACCAGCAACAGCAGCAGCCCCTGCACCTGCTGGTCGCGGAACAGCGCCATGCGGTTGCCGCGCATGGTCGCCACGTACAGGGTGAACGGCACGCTGCCGAGGATCATCACCACCACCGCGACCCAATGCACCGCCGGTTGATCCCACTTCGCCAGGGACAGGTCCGAGGTGGAGAACCCGCCGGTGGAGATCGCCGACATGGCGTGGTTGATCGCGTCGAACGGGTTCATTCCCGCCCACCAGAAGGCCAGGCTGCCGCAGATGGTGATGCCGACGTACACCAGCACGATGTACTTGGCCACCATGTGCGAGCGCGGCATGACCTTCTCGGAGCGGTCGGAGGACTCGGTCTGGAACAAGCGCATGCCACCGATGCGCAGCAGCGGCAGGATCGCTACCGCCATGCCGATGAAGCCGATCCCGCCGAGCCAGTGCAGCAGCGAGCGCCACATCAGGATGCCCGGCGACATGCTGTCCAGGCCGCTGAGCACGGTGGCGCCGGTGGCGGTGATCCCGGACATGCTTTCGAAGAAGGCGTCGGTGTAGCTGATGTGTTGGGTCAGGAGGAACGGCAGGGCGGCGAAGATGCACACCACCAGCCAGCTGCTGACCGTCAGCAGGTACATGTCCCGCGGGCGCAGGTGCACGTGTTCCGGGCGTCCCGGCAGGACCAGGGCGAGGCCGGCGACGAAGGTGATCAGGCTCGACCAGAGGAACGACGGCATGTCGCCGGTGCGCTCGAAGATGATCAGGGTCGCCATGGGGACGGTCATGCTGATCGCGAGGGTGATCAGGAAGATGCCGATAATGAAACCGATGATCCGTAAGGTCGGCAACGCCACCATGTACTCAGTCCTGACTCGAAGCGGAAGGGCGCCATTCTACCTGCGGCCCCTTTTAAGTAAACGACGCTGTGCGCTTTGCTGCGGAGCGACCTAGAATGGCCGTTCATTTTTTCCACTGGAGGGTAGCCGATGGAGGCTCTCGACGCTTTGCTCAACCGTGTTTCCGTTCCGCGCCTGACCGAGCCTGCGCCCAATGCCGCGCAGCGTGAAGGTCTGTTCCAGGCGGCCTTGCGCGCGCCGGACCACGGGCAATTGCGCCCTTGGCGCTTTATCACCGTCGAAGGTGACGGGCGCAACCGGCTCGGCGA
>DQAA01000508.1:2554-3266 GCA_003523465.1 Pseudomonas sp. | reverse complement strand
GCTTCAATTCCTATGACCCGAGCGACGAAAGCCTGATCGCGACCGTCGCCTCCGGCTGCGCCGCCGACGTGGACGTGGCGGTCAAGGCCGCTCGCGCCGCCTTCGACGAGGGACCGTGGCCGCGCCTGAGCGGTGCCGAGCGTGGCGAATACCTGCGCAAGATCGCCGATGGCATTCGCGCCCGCCAGGAAGAACTGGCGACCATCGAAGTCCGCGACAACGGCAAGCCGTTCCCGGAAGCCATGTGGGACATCGGCGACACCGCCGGCTGCTTCGACTTCTACGCCAACCTGGCCGAAGAACTCGATCGCAACCGCGAAAAAGACGTGAGCCTGTCCGACGATCGCTTCAGCGCGATCGCCCGCAAGGAACCGATCGGCGTCGCCGGTGCAATCGTGCCGTGGAACTTCCCGATGCTGATGGCTTCGTGGAAGATCGCCCCGGCCCTGGCCGCCGGTTGCTGCATCATTCTCAAGCCCGCCGAGCAGACCTCGCTGACTGCCCTGGAACTGGCGCGCATTGCCGATGAAGCCGGCCTGCCAGCCGGTGTGCTGAACATCATTTCCGGCCCCGGTTCCACCGTCGGCGCCGCACTGACCGCGCACCCGGGTGTCGACAAACTGGCCTTCACCGGCAGCGTGCCGGTGGGTAGCCGGATCATGCAGGCAGCGGCCCAGGACATCAAAAACGTCACCCTGGAGCTGGGCGGCAA
>DQAA01000508.1:1002-2474 GCA_003523465.1 Pseudomonas sp. | reverse complement strand
GAGCCGCTGCTGGCCCGGCTGGCAGAAGAGACCCGCAAGATCAAGATCGGCAACGGCCTGGAAGAAGGCGTGCTGCTCGGCCCGCTGGTCAACCGCAACCAGTACGACGGCACCCTCAAGGCCATCGCCAGCGGCCTGGAGTCCGGCGCCCGGCTGGTCTGCGGCGGCGAACGCCCGGCCCACCTGGACAAAGGCTTCTACCTNNACCGGAAGACAGCTGGATCTGGAACGAAGAGATCTTCGGCCCGGTGGTGTGCATCCGTCCGTTCGATACCGAGGAAGAGGCGGTAAAATCCGCCAACAACTCGCGCTTCGGCCTTGGCGCCGCAGTGATGTCGAAGGACCTGGACCGCTGCGAGCGGGTCGCCCGCAAGTTCCGCGCCGGCATCGTCTGGATCAACTGCTCCCAGCCGACCTTCACCGAAGCGCCGTGGGGCGGCTACAAGCAGAGCGGCATTGGTCGCGAACTGGGTGAATGGGGCCTGAACAACTACCTCGAAACCAAGCAGATCACCAGCTACAACACCGACCAGCCATGGGGCTGGTACATCAAGTGAGGTAACACCCATGCGTTGGAAACAGACTCTTCAGCTTGCTGAAGTGCACTGCGAAGGCGAGATCGGCAAGGTCATCACCGGCGGCGTCCTGGGTATCCCGGGCGCCACCATGCTGGACAAGATGAACTACATCAACGAGGTCGATGACAGCCTGCGCCGCCTGGTGACCCTGGAGCCGCGCGGCTGCCTGCAGATGTCGGTGAACCTGCTGCTGCCGCCGACCCGGCCCGAGGCTCACGCCGGCTTTATCGTGCTGCAGGCGGACAAGGCGCACCCGATGTCGGGCAGCAACTGCATCTGCGTGGTCACTGCCCTGCTCGAACTGGGCATGGTGCCGATGCAGGAGCCCGAGACCACGGTGGTGCTGGATACCCCGGCCGGGCTGATTACCGCTCGCGCCGTCTGTGCGGACGGACGTTGCGTCAGCGTGTCGCTGGACATGGTGCCGGCGTTTGTCGAACACCTGGACCTGGTGATCGAGACGGAGGCGTTCGGCACCATCAAGGTCGACGTCGCATTCGGTGGCGTTTATTACGCATTGATCGATGTCGGGCAGACCGGATTGAGCATCGCCCCGGAGAACGCCCGGGCCCTGGCTGACGCGGGTGTCGCGTTGAAAGNNAACCGTCAGCTGAGCATCCAGCATCCGCTGTTGCCGTCGGTCAACGAAGTCGCCTACGTGATGTTCCGCAACCGCCTCGACGACCGCACCTACCAGACCTGCACGACCCTGCCCCCCGGCCGGGTCGACCGCTCGCCCTGCGGCACCGGCAGCTCGGCGAACCTCGCCACGCTGGCAGCCCGCGGGCTGGTGCAGGCGGGCGACCAACTGGTGTCGCGCTCGACCATCGGCGGCCAGTTCCAGGTCAGCCTGCTTGGCCACACCGATGTTGCCGGGAAACCGGCGGTGTTGCC
>DQAA01000508.1:0-963 GCA_003523465.1 Pseudomonas sp. | reverse complement strand
CAGTGATACCTGGGGCGTGGGCCCCAGCCAGTAGCACCCAACGGCCGGGCCTGTTATCAGGTTCGGCCGTTGTTTCTTGCAATAGACCGGAAACAAAAGCCCCGGATGGCCAGCGATTGACGCAAGGCGCGTCTTCCTCCCATGCTCCGGGTCGCACATAAAAGAAGGCTGGCCTGTATGATGCCGGCCAGACCAACCGGGACCTGATGATGGCAAAAGATAACGACACTGAAAGCGGCCCTCGTCGCCATAGCGGACGCTACATCTATGAAGAGCTGCGCAAGCAGATCCTCACCCTCAAGCTCAAGCCGGGGGTACAGCTCGACGAGGTCTCGCTGGCTGCCCAGTTCGGATTGTCCCGGTCGCCTGTCCGTGATGCCCTGGCCCGCCTGATCACCGAGGGCCTGGTGGTCATCCTGCCGAACCGCACCACCTTGGTGACGCCGTTCGAGATCGAGGAATTTCCGAATTATATTTCCGCCCTGGACCTGATCCAGCGTGCGGTCACCCGCCTTGCCGCCACCCAGCACCGGGCAGAAGACCTGGAAGCCATTCGCAAGGCCGACTCGGACTATCTGAACGCTGTAACCAGCGGCGATTTCCAGGCCATGTCCGAGCTGAACAAGGCCTTCCACATGGCCATCGCCCATGCCGGACGCAACCCCTACTTCATCAACTATTACGAGCGGCTGCTCGGTGAAGGCCAGCGCCTGCTGCACCTGCACTTCGACCATGTCGTCAGTTCCGCCAGCGCCCATCGTCTCGGGCGGGACCATGACGAGATGATCGAAGCCATCGCCTCCCGTGACGCCGATGCGGCCGAGGCCGCGGCGCATGAACACACCATGCTGTTCCAGCGGCGCTTCCTCGACTACATGCAGCAGAACCTGACGGCGCGCATGTCGATCGCCTGAGCCGAACCACCTTTCCGACCTTTACACGGCCCCTGTGGGAGCTGGCTTG
>DQAA01000510.1 GCA_003523465.1 Pseudomonas sp. | reverse complement strand
AGAGCCGGCAGCGCGCCAGGTGAAACCGCCCAGCTCCAGGGTGTCACCCAGGGCCTGGCGCAGGGAACGATCGTCTTCGACCAGGAGAACCTTGATCGCGCTCATGCCGAAACCTCCCGTGCACCACCGATCAACGGCAGGCTGACCAAAGCGCAGGTACCCCGCCCCTTGCGCGAGCGCAGGTGCAACTCGCCCTGGTGCGCCCGGGCAACCGCCTTTACCACCGCCAGGCCGAGACCGGTGCCGGTGGCCTTGGTGGTGAGGAAGGGTTCACCGAGGCGCTGCAGCAGCTCGGCGTCGATACCGCTGCCGGCATCGCTGACGCACAGGCGCAGGGTCGCGTCGCGACGGTACAGATGAATCTTCAGGCGGGCGCAACCGGCGCTGGCCTGCAGGGCGTTCTCGATCAGGTTGAGCAGCGCGCCCACCAGGGTGTCGCGATTGCACAGCAGTTCGCCGAGATGGCTGTCGCACTGCCAGCGCACGTTATGCCCCTGGACCTGGGTCTGGGCCGCTTGCTGCAGGGCCTGGAACAGCGCCTTCGGGGTCAGGCGGTCGGTCAGCGGCAGCTCGCCACGAGCGAACACCAGCATGTCGCGGACCTGGTGCTCCAGTTCGTGCAAGCGTTCCTTGAGGTTGCCGGCAAAACGCTGGCGGGTTTCCAGCGGCAGGTCCTGTTCGCTCAGGTGACTGGCGTACAGCATGGCCGTGGACAGCGGAGTGCGGATCTGATGGGCAAGCGAAGCGACCATGCGCCCCAGGGTAGACAGGCGCTCATGCCGGGCGAGCTGATCCTGCAGGCGGCGGGTTTCGGTCAGGTCGTTGAGCAGCACCAACTGACCCGGCTCGGCATCCAGGGACCGGGTGGAAATGGACAGCCGGCGACCATCGCGCAGGGATATCTCGTGACCGTCATCTTCGCGAGGCGCGAAGCTGCGGGCAATCACCTGGCGCCACAGCTCGCCTACCAGCGGCTCGCCGAGCAATTCACAGGCGGCCGGGTTGGCCTCGCGTACCAGGCCATGGCCATCGATCACGATGACGCCGCCCGGAAGCAGGTCCAGCAGGTTCTGCAGACGGTTGGCGAGACGCTCCTTCTCCGCCAGTTCGGCCATGCGCTGCGCACTGACCACCGCCAGCTCGCCCTTGAGCTCGGTGACCCGGGCTTCGAGCAGGTTGTAGGACTGGCTGAGCTGGCTGGACATCTGGTCGAACAGGGCGAACGCCTGCTCCAGGCCGACGCGGCTTTGCTGCTCGGCAGCATCCGCGCGATGCGGCTCGGGGGAAGTGGTGGCGGCGTTGGGCATCGTGCTCTCTCGCATGGCTTACCGTCATAAAACGGTATGTTGAGAGCGGTATAGCAATAGCCATGCCGGAAACTTTTCCGGTGATACCCGCAAAAACGACAAGACCCGCAGATGCGGGCCTTTACCGGACAAAAAGAAAGGTTTTATGACAACCCTGTAGAAGGTCGCAAAAAAGCAGGCGTCAATCCTCCGCCTGCTCGTCCCCTTCGCGACGGCTCATGCCGTACTTGCGCATTTTTTCCACCAGGGTGGTCCGACGAATGCGCAGGCGTTCGGCGGCGCGAGCGACGATACCGTTGGCATCGTCCAGCGCCTGCTGGATCAGCCCCTGCTCCAGGTTGCCCAGGTAGTCCTTCAGGTCAAGGCCTTCCGGCGGCAGCATGGCATTGGTCGGGAAGCTCGGCGCATGGCCGTTGATAGCCACCCGCTCTTCCAGGTCGGAACGCAGGCTGTCCACCAGTTGCTCGTCTTCGTCGTCGACGTAGCGGAATTTCTTCGGCAGCTCGGCAACGCCAATCACGCCATAGGGATGCATGATCGCCATGCGCTCCACCAGGTTGGCCAGCTCGCGGACGTTGCCAGGCCAGCCGTGACGGCAGAGCGACATGATCGCCGCGGAGTTGAAACGGATCGAGCCGCGTTTTTCGTGCTCCATCCGCGAGATCAATTCATTCATCAGCAGTGGGATGTCTTCCACGCGCTCGCGCAGCGGGGCCATCTCGATGGGGAAGACGTTGAGGCGGTAGTACAGGTCTTCGCGGAANNCGGCAGGTGTTCTCCAGCTGGCGCACGTTGCCGGGCCACGGCAGGTTGCGGATGAACTCCTCGGTTTCCGCCTTGAGCAGTTTCGGCTCAACCGCCAGTTCCTGGGCGGCGCGGCCGAGGAAGTGCCGGGCCAGGGTCGGGATGTCTTCGCGACGGTCGGCCAGGCGCGGGATATGGATGCGGATCACGTTGAGGCGGTGGAACAGGTCTTCACGGAACTTGCCGGCCTGGACCAGGGTTTCCAGATTCTGGTGGGTCGCGGCGATGATGCGGACATCGACCTTGACCGGGGTGTGGCCACCGACCCGGTAGAACTCGCCGTCGGCCAGGACCCGCAGCAGGCGGGTCTGGGTGTCCGCCGGCATGTCGCCGATCTCGTCGAGGAACAGGGTGCCGCCGTTGGCCAGTTCGAAACGCCCGGCGCGGCTGGTGATGGCGCCGGTGAATGCGCCCTTCTCGTGGCCGAACAGTTCGCTTTCGAGCAGTTCCGCAGGGATGGCCCCGCAGTTGACCGGCACGAACGGCGCTTCACGACGCTTGGAATGGTAATGCAGGTTGCGCGCTACCACTTCCTTGCCGGTGCCGGATTCGCCGAGGATCAGCACGCTGGCATCGGTGTCGGCAACCTGCTGCATCATCTGGCGCACATGCTGGATGGCACGGCTGGTACCGACCAGGCTGCGGAACAGGTTCGGCTCGCGCTGCCGGCCGCGCTCGCGGGCCTGGTCGTACATCTCGCGATAGACCTGGGCACGGTGCAGCGAATCCAGCAGATTGCTGTAGCTCGGCGGCATTTCGAGGTTGGAAAGCACGCGACGGCGCAGCTCATCCGGAAGCTCGAGCGAAGAAAATTCGCCCAAAAGCAGAACGGGAAGGAACTCATCCCACGCAGCGACTGTCTTTAACAAGCCCAGAACACCGGCCGGAGCATTCACCGTTCCGATCAGGACACAGAGGACTTCGCGACTGGACGACAATGACTCGACAACCTGCTCCCAGTCATGACTGGAGCACGGCAGATTTTCTTCCCCAAGAAAATTCAACACCACCGCCAGGTCACGGCGGCGAGCACTATCGTCATCGATCAGGAGAATTTTGGTTTCACGCCACATGCAATAGCAACTTCCCTAGTCAACTCGAGGCCCGCGGAAGGGGCATGCTCGACATCAATCCGACTGAACGGTCAGTGTTCCGACGTCTGAAATTAGAAAACAGCCACTAGTTAAGTCAAAAAACTCTTCACAGTCAAATTTATGGCGCGCAACTGATTTTCGATCAACCGTCAGCGGTACAGATGGTATACCTTTGTCGCCTGTTGCGCCTGCTTGATCTTGGACATCTCGTCGGCAATCGCCTGACGCTCTTCGGTCGCCACGTCGATCAACTGACGATAGACCCCGAGCAGGTCCTGGAGGTTGTCGCGCAGCGCCTCTTCGTCGACCACTTCCGCGCTCATGACTTCATCCATGCACAGACGGCAAGCCTGGTCGAGCTCGCCTACCGCTTCCCAGTCGCGATTGGCCAATGCACCGACCAACGCCTCCCGGGTTTCCTCGATTCGCTTGAGCACAGCACTCATCACGATACCCTCATCGCAACTGGTTATTGTGGGGCTACCGCGTCCCAGCCTTCCTTGACCGTGGTCAAGAGTTCGGTCACTTCGTCGAGCGCGGCGATGTCGTTTTTCAGGTTGGCATCGGTCAGGCGACGGGTCATGTACAGGTAGAGCGAATCGAGGCGCTCCAGCTCCGGCGTCATGTTGTCGCGATCCAGGCCTTCGCGCAGGCCGCCGACGATACCGATGGCCTTGCCGATGGCGATGCCCTTGCCGGCGAGATCATTACGCTCCAGGGAACCCTTGGCCTGCGCCACGCGGTCCAGGCCGCCTTCCATGAGCATTTGCACCAGACGGTGCGGACTGGCTTCGGAGGTCTGCGCCTGGGCGCTGATTTTCTGATACTGCCGAAGGGCCAACATCGGATTCATGTTCATACCTCAACACAATTGCTGTATGACCGGGCTATCGACCCGGCGTCAAAAAACTTTAGAAACCATGAAAAAAGCCCGACATGCGGGGAAAGCACTGTCGGGCTTTTGGCGTCAGCGAAGAAATCAGGAGTTCTTCTGCTGCGCAGCCATGGCACTGAAAATCGACGTGATGTTATCACGCTGGGCATTCAGCTGACCGACCAGGGTGTCCATGGTGTTGTACTTCTTGGTCAGCGACGCCGTCAGGGCGGTGATGCGCACGTCCAGGTTCGACTGCTGGGTAGCCAGGTTCTTCTTGGTGCTTTCGAGGATCTTCGAACGATCGCTGAGCAGGCCGTCAGACTGGGTGTAGGGCGTCAGCGCCGTTTTCAGGCGACTGGACAGACCGCTGTCACCGGAGAACATGCTCTGGATCTCGCCACCCAGCTTCTGGGTATCCAGCGCGGCAGTGAACTTGGTGCTGTCGATTTCCAGCAGGCCGGTGCTCTGCACGGTGTTGATACCGAGCTGGGAAAGCACTTTCAGCGAACCGTTGCCGCCGGTACTGGAAGTGACCAGCTCGTTACGCAGCGCCGTAAGCATGCCGCGAGCCAGCGAATCACCCGCCAGGGCAGGCGCAGTACCGTAGGTGCCATCGGCATTCTTCGGCGTATTGGTCAGGCTGTTGATGGTGCTGACCAGCGCGTTGTAGGCATCGACGAAGGTCTGTACCGACTTCTTCAGGCCATCGTTGTTGGTGGCCACGGTCACCGTAGTGCTGGCGCCCGGTGCATTCGGGGCGACCAGCTCGAAGGTCAGACCGGTTACAGCATTGTCGATCTTGTTCGACTTGCTGGTCAGCGACATGCCATCGACCGAGAACTTGGCGTCCTTGGCCAGTTCGGTGATGAAGCCACCGCCCGCGCCGGACATCTGGGTTTCACCATCAATGGTCAGTTCGGGAATACCGCCCACGGAGATATCCGAGCCCAGGCCGGTCGTGGTCGAGGTCAACACCAGGCGCGAGCCCTGGCCGTCGTTGATGATGTTGGCACTGATGCCCTTGGCGCTCAGCGCAGCGTTGATCGAGTCGCGGGTCGACTGCAGCGTGGCGCCATCACCGATCTCGACCTTGTACACCTCACCGTTCTGGGAGATTTCCAGGGTGCCCTTGCTGATCGATGCACTGGCGTCGGCGAAACGCTGGCTGGCCACTTTCGAGGCCGTCGCCAGGTTTTCCACCTTGACCGAATAGGTACCGCCTACCGCCGTACTGCTCGCCGTGGCCTTGACCGTCTTGTCGTCAGCCGACGTGGCGGTATAGCCGATGAACTGCGGCGTGGTGGTGCTGCCCAGCTTCTCCAGCGCCGTGGTGAAGGTGGTGAGCGCGCTTTTCAGGCTGCCGATGGCGGAAATCGAGGCCGTGTTGGCCTTGGTCTGCCGGTCGATCTGGTTTTGTTTCGGCGTTTTTTCGGCATCCGCCAGGGCCTTGACGATTGCAGAGGTATCCAGACCACTGCCGAGGCCGAGGGCAGGCAAAATTGGACTTGCCATTACTTTCTCCTTTTCCTGGCTTGCGCCAAACGCTTGACCATTACCCGATGACGCGGTTTTGTATCAATTTTCGTACCGCTTTCAGACTTTCTCGTCGAAAAGCAGGCTGTTGACGTCTTGCAGGCTCTTCGCCAGCTCCAGGGCGGTTTCGGATGGAATCTGCCGAATCACCTCGCCACTGTCACGGGCAACGACCTTGACGACGGTCGTTCCGGTGGATTCGTCCACCGAAAACTCCAGGTTGCGCTGCAACGACTGGACGTAATCCTGAAGGCCCTTCACCGCTTCCTGCAAATCGGTGGAGGTCTCTTTCTTGTCTTTGTCCACAGCCGCAAGGCTTGGCTTGCTGTAGACCTTGTCGGACGCACCCTGTTCAGCAGCTTTGTCCTGCTGGGCCACAGCTGCCGCCGGAGCCGGGTAAGACGCGTTCAATCTGACGCTCATGTCCATCGCCCATCACCTCCAAAGTAAAAAGCGAGGGAATGCTCGCGCACCCCCTCGCTCTTCATCGTAGCTATTACTGAAGCAGTTTCAGTACAGCGGATGGCAGTTGGTTGGCCTGGGCCAGAACTGCGGTCGAAGCTTGCTGCAGAGTTTGCTGCTTGGTCAGCTGAGCGGTTTCTGCGGCGAAGTCGGTATCTTGTACGCGACCCAGAGCCGAAGCCGAGTTCTCGTTCATGCTCTGCAGGTTGTTGATGGTGCTGGCGAAACGGTTCTGGATGGCACCCAGCTCCGATTTCTTGTCGTCAACTTTTTGCAGTGCAGCGTCGATCGCGGTGATCGCGCCGTCGACAGCGGTGTGGACTGCGGAGTCCGAAGTACCGGAGATCGCCAGGGCGCCGGTACCAACAGCCAGGGCGGTAGCCGCGAAGCTGGAGGTCATCGAAACGCTCAGGATCTGGCTGGTACCAGTCATCGCACCGACCTGGAACTCCATGGTGCCAGCGGAACCGTTCAGCAGTTGCTTGCTGGTGCCGTAGGTGGTGGAGGTGGCGATACGGGTGATTTCGTCGGACTTGGCCGCGAACTCTTTGTTCAGAGCAGCACGTTCAGTGGTGCCGTTCGAGTCGTTACGCGATTGCAGAGCCAGCTCACGCATACGCTGCAGGATGTTGGTGATTTCCGACAGAGCGCCTTCAGCGGTCTGGGTGATCGAGTTACCGTCGTTGGCGTTCTTGATCGCAACGGTGGTACCGGTGACCATGGTTTGCAGCTTGTTGGCGATCTGCTGACCAGCGGCGTCGTCTTTTGCGCTGTTGATGCGCAGGCCGGACGACAGACGGGTCATCGAGTTGCTCAGCGCGTCGGAAGCTTTGTTCAGGTTCTTCTGCACGCCCAGCGAAGTGGTGTTGGTGTTTACGGTTAAAGCCATGACGAATTCCTCGTTGGATGGATACTGCGGCTTCCGGCCCTGGCAACCGCCGGGTGTGGCCTAGAGAACCTTCGTAATGTTTATCGCCGGGTTCGGGGATTGCTTTAGGGTTTTTTCAAAAAAAAATGCCATCACACCGCCACCCCTTGCAAATCAGGCACTTGCCCCGAACGAGCGAAACGGCAAACGTTCAGCCGGGTGTGATGGCCATCACATTTTCAACGGGAAGCTGCCTGATCGATCAAATTCACCAGTTCATATTCGAGGCTGTCGGCCAGGGCGATCCAGTCCTGGCGCTGCTGGGCGGCGAGCATCTGGCTGAACAGCGCGGCGAACTGCTCCTGTAGCGCCAGGGCCGAACCGGCAAGCAAGGCTGGCGCCCCTTCGAACACCTCGGCCATGCTCACCGCCGCCTCGACATCGCGCCCCAGCCTGAACAGGCACGCGCAGTGGCGGGCACTTTCCCGAATGGCATCCATCAGCAGAACTCCGCATCGAAGGTGGTGCCGGCGATCAGGGCGCCCGCCCGGCTGGTATTGAAGAACGCCACCTGCGGATGACGAGCGATAAAGCGCTCCAGCTCGATCAGGTAGCCACGGAAGTTCAGCTGGGTCCGCACCCGTTGACCGTGCCCGTCGAGCACCCAGTGCCGGGCGGCGGCAATCTGCGGGCCGAGCACGCCATCGTCCCAGCCGGTATGGGTGCGATTGCCGGGAAAGGCAAAGTCGGCGCCGAACAGGGTGACGCGATCCACCCCCATCTTCACGGCCAGGTCCGCCGCCGGATGAATCACGCTGCCGCCAACGAACAGATGCCCCCGCGGTATCTCCTCGCGCACCCGGTCATACAATGCGCTATCGGAATACGCCGCATAGCGGGGGCCACGCCAGCCCGCCAGGGTGTCGACATCGAGCATCGGCATATACACCAGCGCGGTGTGCGCCGAATTCTCCGACGGCAGGTGATGCAGGCGGATCCTGTGATCGACGCTGACCACGATATCCGGCTCGATACCCGCCGCCAGCAGGGGCCTGTAGGCGGTATCCACGGCGATGAACAACGGTCGCTGGGCCTGCTCGCGAATACGCTTGAGCGCGGGCAGATGGCCTTGCAGGGACGGTCCGGTGGCAATGACGAAGGCGCCCCGCCCCGCCTGACTGTCGAATAGCTCGGCGACATCCCGGTCGGCGTGCAACAGCGGCAGGCTCTTGTCCAGCAGCTCGACCAGATGAGGGTCGGCCACATCGAACTGGGTGTTGTTGAAGGTCAGGTGGGTCTCGCTGATCAGGCGATCGCGGATCTTCGCATTGAAGTCATCGGCGAGCACCAGCTCCGCCGGCAGGGCGAAATACGGCAGGGCAATTTCACTGGCATCGCCGGCGTAGCCCAGTTCCACCCTGGGATCGGCCAGCCACTGGCTTTGGTCGAGCAGGTGCAGGACCAGCACGAACAAGGCGCCATTGAGGATATGGACCTGCAAGCGTTGCAGGCCGGNNCGCTGCAGCAGGGCGTCCTGGAGGTCACCGAGGCCGGTGCCGTAGAGATTCAGCAGTGCCGCGTCCGGCAGGCTGGCGGCCTGCAGGCGCGCCTCGGCGAGACGATCATGGCGGCTGCTGAGCTGGATGCCGTCGACGCTGAGGGTCGACCCCAGCCCTTCGACCAGTACCGCATTGACGCTATCGCCGTCCTCCCGCGCCAGGCGCTCGAACAGCGACGGCCATCGGGCCTGGATAACCTCGGCGTTGCGCTGGAAAAACTCGCTCATCAGTGAGCATCCCTTGCCTGCGAAACGCCGGAGATTACCCCGTGAAGCCCTTCAGGTCACGGCCGATGAAGAATCGCCGAACCCCATGACAGGCCAACGCCGAAGCCGCTGATCGCGACACGCTTCCAGGTGGTGTCCAGGGCATGCTTCTCCAGCAGCAGCGGAATGCTCGACGACACGGTATTGCCGGTCTCGACCATGTCCTTGACGAACTTCTCGGGCTTGTCTTCGAAGCGTCGTGCCACGGCATCGACGATCGCCGCGCTGCCCTGGTGGATGCAGAAGGCGTCGATATCATCCGGGGTCAGGCCGGACTGGCCGAGCAGCTCGTGCAGGTGCGCAGGCACCTTGAGCAGGGCGAAGTTGAACACCTGGCGGCCATTCATGAAGAACACGCCGTCGGTCACTTTAAGATGCGGAGCGCCGGAACCGTCGGTACCGAACGCCGACTTGCCGAGGGCCCAGACCGGGTCTTCGCCCATCCAGGTGGCGGTGGCGGCATCGCCGAAGAGCATGGTGGTGTTGCGGTCTTCGGGGTCGACGATCTTGGAGTAAGGATCCGCAGTGACCAGCAGGCCGTTCTTCAGGCCGGTGGCTTCCATGAAGCCTTTCAGCGCGTAGATGCCGTAGACATAGCCGGAGCAGCCCAGGGAAATGTCGAACGCCGCGACATGGGTCGGCAGGCCGAGCTTGTCCTGGACGATCGCCGCGGTGTGCGGCAGGCCTTCGGCGTCGCCGTTCTGGGTGACGACGATCAGGGCGTCGATGGAGTCCCGCGACAGGTCCGGGTTGGCGGCGAACAAGGCGTTGACCGCCTCGACGCACAGGTCCGAGGTTTCCTGTTCGTCGGTCTTGCGTGGCAGGAAGGCCGAGNNGAGCCGATCTTGCCGAGGATGAATTCCTCATCCTTATCGAATTTGGCGCCTTGTGCGTAGTTGTCCAGGCCAGCGGCCGGAACGTAGCTCGCAATGCTTTTTATGCCAATCATCATGGCTTCCCAATGAAAAACTGCTGAAGATCACCGCTCGCATGACTCGAGGGGCGCCAGAAAACAGGGATTTGCGCTATCCGTTGAACTGGATGGCGCTGGCAAATGACGGTGACACGGCCCGTCACTCCCATTAACGA
>DQAA01000197.1:9717-13585 GCA_003523465.1 Pseudomonas sp. | reverse complement strand
CACCTGCGCCGAAGCCCGCTGAAGTCGCCGTGGCCAAACCCGCCGCTCCAGCCGTCAAACCGGCAGAAAAACCTGCCGCCAAGCCTGCTGCTGCGGCCCCTGCCGGAAGCACCGGTGGTGGCTGGTATGCTGCGCAGGCACCGGGCAATTACGTGGTGCAGATCCTCGGCACCAGCTCGGAAGCCACCGCCCAGGCCTACGTCAAAGCACAAGGTGGCGACTATCGCTACTTCAAGAAAAACCTCCAGGGCAAGCCGCTGTTCGTCATCACCTACGGCAGCTTCTCCAGCCGCGATGCAGCACTGAATGCCATCAAAGCCTTGCCAGCCAAGGTCCAGGCTGGTAAACCTTGGCCTCGCACTGTCGCAAGCGTCCAACAAGAGCTCGCTGCGACGCGCTGATAAATAGCCTGATCCAGGTGGCACCTACCCCCGCCACCTGATCAACCTCTGAATTCACAGACAGCCTGCTGTGCAAATGCACGGCAGGCTTTTCTGTCCCGGACTGCCGGCCACAAGCCCGTCTTGCAGTCCTGGCTGAAACGCTTCAGACTCGAGCCAATCCGTTACCACGGTAGTCGCTTAAAAACATTCAAAAATGCGACATGGATTTTCGATGATTCGTCATCAAATTTGTGGGATTCTCTGTCGCCGTGCAACAATGGCACCCGTATTGCCCCCGCAAAGCTGGCGTTCGTTCGGCGTGGATGGTAAGTGGTTGAATTAAAAGAGATTTGCCTTTGTGAGAGGCGAACCTGGTGAGAAAGTGTCTATGAAAACAGGTCTGTACCATCCCGAAGAATTCAAGGACAACTGTGGATTCGGTCTGATTGCCCACATGACGGGCGAACCCAGCCACCACCTTTTGCAAACTGCTATCGAAGCGCTGACCTGCATGACCCACCGCGGTGGGATCAACGCCGACGGCAAGACCGGTGACGGTTGTGGCCTGCTGATGCAGAAGCCCGACCAGTTCCTGCGTGCCGTTGCCAAGGACACCTTCGCTACCGAACTGCCCAAGCAGTACGCCGTGGGCATGGTGTTCTTCAACCAGAACAGCGCCAAGGCCGAAGCCGCTCGCGAAAACATGAACCGCGAGATCCTCGCCGCCGGCCTGCAGCTTGTCGGCTGGCGCCAGGTGCCGATCGACACCAGCGTCCTTGGCCGCCTGGCCCTGGAGCGTCTGCCGCAGATCGAGCAGGTATTCATCGGCGGTGAAGGCCTGAGCGATCAGGAATTCGCCATCAAGCTGTTCAGCGCCCGTCGTCGCTCCTCGGTGGCCAACGCCGAAGACACCGATCACTACATCTGCAGCTTTTCCCACAAGACCATCATCTATAAAGGCCTGATGATGCCGGCGGACCTCGCCGCCTTCTATCCGGACCTCGGTGACGAGCGCCTGCAAACCGCGATCTGCGTGTTCCACCAGCGCTTCTCCACCAACACCCTGCCGAAGTGGCCGCTGGCGCAGCCCTTCCGCTTCCTCGCCCACAACGGCGAAATCAACACCATCACCGGTAACCGCAACTGGGCCCAGGCCCGTCGCACCAAGTTCGCCAACGAACTGATCCCGGACCTGGAAGAGCTCGGCCCGCTGGTCAACCGCGTAGGTTCCGACTCGTCCTCGATGGACAACATGCTCGAACTCATGGTCACCGGTGGCATCGACCTGTTCCGCGGCGTGCGGATGATCATTCCGCCAGCGTGGCAGAACGTCGAGACCATGGACGCCGACCTGCGCGCCTTCTACGAATACAACTCCATGCACATGGAGCCGTGGGACGGCCCGGCCGGCGTGGTGATGACCGAAGGTCGCCACGCGGTCTGCCTGCTCGACCGCAACGGCCTGCGCCCGGCGCGCTGGGTCACCACCAAGAACGGCTACATCACCCTCGCCTCGGAAATCGGCGTGTGGAACTACAAGCCGGAAGACGTCATCGCCAAGGGCCGTGTCGGTCCTGGCCAGATCTTCGCCGTGGACACCGAGACCGGTCAGATCCTCGACACCAACGCGATCGACGACCGCCTGAAATCCCGCCATCCGTACAAGCGCTGGTTGCGCCAGAATGCCCTGCGCATCCAGGCCGACCTGGGCGACGACCAGGGCGTGGCGAGCTACGACGCCGACCAGCTCAAGCAATACATGAAGATGTTCCAGGTCACCTTCGAAGAGCGTGACCAGGTCCTGCGTCCGCTCGGCGAGCAGGGCCAGGAAGCGGTCGGCTCGATGGGCGACGACACGCCGATGGCGATCCTGTCGCAGCGCGTGCGTTCGACCTACGACTACTTCCGCCAGCAGTTCGCCCAGGTGACCAACCCGCCGATCGACCCGCTGCGCGAAGCCATCGTCATGTCGCTGGAGATCTGCCTCGGTGCCGAGCGCAACATCTTCCAGGAATCCCCTGAGCACGCCTCCCGGGTGATCCTCAGTTCGCCTGTGATCTCGCCGGCCAAGTGGCGTTCGCTGATGAACCTCGACCGTCCCGGTTTCGAGCGTCACGTCATCGACCTCAACTACGAAGAAAGCCTGGGTCTGGAAGCTGCCGTACGCAGCGTCGCCGACCAGGCCGAAGAAGCCGTGCGTGCGGGCAAGACCCAGCTGGTCCTGACCGACCGTCACATCGCTCCGGGCAAACTGCCGGTCCACGCCTCCCTGGCCGTAGGCGCCGTGCACCACCGCCTGACCGAAAAAGGCCTGCGTTGCGACAGCAACATCCTGGTCGAGACCGCCACCGCCCGTGACCCGCACCACTTCGCCGTGCTGCTCGGCTTCGGTGCTTCCGCGGTCTACCCGTACCTGGCCTACGAAGTGCTGGCCGACCTGATCCGCACCGGTGAAGTGCTGGGCGATCTGGACGAAGTCTTCAAGTACTACCGCAAGGGCATCTCCAAGGGCCTGCTGAAGATCCTGTCGAAGATGGGCATCTCCACCATTGGCTCGTACCGCGGCGCGCAACTGTTCGAAGCGGTCGGCCTGTCCGAGGAAGTGGTCAACCTGAGCTTCCGTGGCGTCCCGAGCCGCCTGAAAGGTGCACGCTTCGTCGACATCGAGAGCGAGCAGAAGCTGCTCGCCGCCGAAGCCTGGAGCGCGCGCAAGCCGATCCAGCAGGGCGGCCTGCTGAAGTTCGTCCACGGTGGCGAATACCACGCCTACAACCCGGACGTGGTCAACACCCTGCAAGCCGCCGTGCAACAGGGCGACTACGAGAAGTTCAAGGAATACACCGCGCTGGTGGACAACCGTCCGGTGTCGATGATCCGCGACCTGCTCAAGGTCAAGACTGCCGACCAGGCCCTGGACCTCGGCGAGATCGAACCGCTGGAAGCCATCCTGCAGCGTTTCGACTCCGCCGGTATCTCCCTCGGCGCACTGTCGCCGGAGGCCCACGAGGCCCTGGCCGAGGCGATGAACCGCCTGGGCGCGCGCTCCAACTCCGGTGAGGGCGGTGAAGATCCGTCCCGCTACGGCACCATCCGCAGTTCCAAGATCAAGCAGGTCGCCACCGGTCGCTTCGGTGTCACCCCCGAGTACCTGGTCAACGCCGAAGTGCTGCAGATCAAGGTGGCCCAGGGCGCCAAGCCGGGCGAGGGCGGCCAGTTGCCAGGCGGCAAGGTCAACGGCCTGATCGCCAAGCTGCGCTACGCGGTACCGGGCGTGACCCTGATCTCGCCTCCGCCGCACCACGACATCTACTCGATCGAAGACCTCTCGCAGCTGATCTTCGACCTCAAGCAGGTCAACCCGCAGGCGCTGGTTTCGGTCAAGCTGGTCGCGGAAGCCGGTGTCGGCACCATCGCCGCCGGCGTGGCCAAGGCCTATGCCGACCTCATCACCATCTCCGGTTATGACGGCGGTACCGGTGCTTCGC
>DQAA01000197.1:0-9649 GCA_003523465.1 Pseudomonas sp. | reverse complement strand
GGCGGCCTGAAAACCGGCCTCGACGTGATCAAGGCGGCCATCCTCGGCGCCGAAAGCTTCGGCTTCGGCACTGCACCGATGATCGCCCTGGGCTGCAAATACCTGCGCATCTGCCACCTGAACAACTGCGCCACCGGCGTAGCCACCCAGAACGACAAGCTGCGCAAGGACCACTACATCGGTACCGTCGACATGGTGGTGAACTTCTTCACCTACATCGCCGAGGAAACCCGTGAATGGCTGGCGAAGCTGGGCGTGCGCAGCCTCGGCGAGCTGATCGGGCGTACCGACCTGCTGGAAATGCTCCCGGGTGAAACCGAGAAGCAGAAGCACCTCGACCTCAGCCCGCTGCTGGGCAGCCCGCACGTACCGGCTGAAAAGCCGCAGTTCTGCGAGGTCGACCGCAACCCGCCATTCGACAAGGGCGAACTGGCCGAGAAAATGGTGCAGATGGCCCTCCCGGCAATCCGCGACCTGAGCGGCGGCGAATTCGAACTGGATATCTGCAACTGCGACCGTTCCATCGGCGCGCGGATCTCCGGCGAAATCGCCCGCTTGCACGGCAACCAGGGCATGGCCAAGGCGCCAGTCACCTTCCGCTTCAAGGGGACCGCTGGTCAGAGCTTCGGCGTGTGGAACGCCGGCGGCCTGAACATGCGCCTGGAAGGCGACGCCAACGACTACGTCGGCAAGGGCATGACCGGTGGCAAGCTGACCATCGTGCCACCAGCCGGCAGCCCGTTCGCCACCCAGGACAGCGCCATCGTCGGTAACACCTGCCTGTACGGCGCCACCGGCGGCAAGCTGTTCGCCGCCGGTACCGCAGGCGAGCGTTTCGCGGTGCGCAACTCCGGTGCCCACGCCATCGTCGAAGGTACTGGCGATCACTGCTGCGAATACATGACCGGTGGTTTTGTCTGCGTCCTGGGCAAGACCGGCTACAACTTCGGCTCCGGCATGACGGGCGGTTTCGCCTACGTGCTGGACATGGACAACAGCTTCGTCGACAAGCTGAACCATGAACTGGTGGAAATCCAGCGGATCACCGGCGAGGCGATGGAGGCTTACCGCAGCCATCTGCACCGCGTGCTGACCGAGTACGTCGAAGAAACCGGTAGTGCATGGGGCCGCGAGCTCTGGGAAAACCTGGATGACTACGTCCGTCGCTTCTGGCTGGTCAAGCCGAAGGCGGCGAACCTGAAGAACCTGCTCTCCAGCACCAGGGCCAACCCGCAATAACGCAGTTGCAAGCGGCGACCTCGCCCAGCGCGAGGCTCGCCGGCTAAACGTGATCGTCTGGCAGCTTGCAGCTTGAAGCTAGCAACTGCGGTAAAGAGGTTTTGAAAAATGGCTGAACGTCTGAGTAATGACTTCCAGTTCATCGAAGTCGGGCGCAAGGATCCTAAGAAGAAGCTGCTGCGCCAGCGCAAGAAAGAGTTCGTGGAGATCTACGAACCCTTCAAACCCCAGCAATCGGCCGAGCAGGCCCACCGCTGCCTGGGTTGCGGCAACCCGTACTGCGAATGGAAGTGCCCGGTCCACAACTTCATCCCCAACTGGCTGAAGCTGGTCTCCGAAGGCAACATCCTCGCGGCAGCAGAACTGTCGCACCAGACCAACACCCTGCCGGAAGTCTGCGGCCGCGTCTGCCCGCAGGACCGTCTGTGCGAGGGTGCCTGCACCCTGAACGACGGCTTCGGCGCCGTGACCATCGGCTCGGTCGAGAAGTACATCACCGACACCGCCTTCGCCATGGGCTGGCGTCCGGACATGTCCAAGGTCAAGCCGACCGGCAAACGCGTCGCCATCATCGGCGCCGGCCCTGCCGGCCTTGGCTGCGCCGACATCCTGGTACGCGGCGGCGTGACCCCGGTGGTGTTCGACAAGAACCCTGAGATCGGTGGCCTGCTGACCTTCGGTATCCCCGAGTTCAAGCTGGAAAAGACCGTGCTGAGCAATCGTCGCGAAGTCTTCAGCGGCATGGGCATCGAGTTCCGCCTGAACACCGAGGTGGGCAAGGACGTGACCATGGACCAACTGCTCGAAGAGTTCGACGCAGTGTTCATGGGCATGGGTACCTACACCTACATGAAGGGCGGTTTCCCCGGCGAAGACCTGCCAGGCGTGCATGACGCCCTGGACTTCCTGATCGCCAACGTCAACCGCAACCTGGGCTTCGAAAAGTCGCCGGAAGACTTCGTCGACATGAAGGGCAAGAAGGTCGTGGTGCTCGGCGGTGGCGATACCGCGATGGACTGCAACCGTACGTCGATCCGCCAGGGCGCCAAGGCCGTGACCTGCGCCTACCGCCGTGACGAGGCGAACATGCCCGGCTCGCGCAAAGAGGTGAAGAACGCCAAGGAAGAGGGCGTGAAGTTCCTCTACAACCGCCAGCCGATCGCCATCATCGGTGAAGACAAGGTCGAAGGCGTGAAGGTGGTCGAGACCCGTCTCGGCGAGCCGGACGCCCGTGGCCGTCGCAGCCCCGAGCCGATCCCGGGCTCCGAGGAGATCATCCCGGCTGACGCCGTGGTCATCGCCTTCGGTTTCCGTCCGAGTCCGGCGCCGTGGTTCGAGCAGTTCTCCATCCAGACCGACAGCCAGGGCCGCGTCGTTGCCCCGGAAAAAGGCAAGTTCAAGCACCAGACCAGCAACCCGAAGATCTTCGCCGGTGGCGACATGGTCCGCGGTTCCGACCTGGTGGTGACCGCGATCTTCGAAGGCCGTAACGCGGCTGAAGGGATCCTGGACTACCTGGGCGTCTGATGAGTCAACAGAGAAAACTATTGACCCACGGCACCCGATAGAGAAAAGGCACGGTAAGCACCGTGCCTTTTCTTTGTGCGTCTGAGAAAATGCCCGCACTTTTTTTCCGGATGCCGACATGACTGCCTTGAAGAATGATCGTTTCCTCCGTGCGCTGCTCAAGCAACCTGTAGACGTCACCCCGGTGTGGATGATGCGCCAGGCCGGCCGTTATCTCCCGGAGTACCGCGCCAGCCGCGCCAAGGCCGGGGATTTCATGAGCCTGTGCATGAACCCGCAATTCGCCTGCGAAGTGACCCTGCAACCGCTGGACCGCTACCCGCTGGACGCCGCGATCCTCTTCTCCGACATCCTCACCATCCCCGACGCCATGGGCCAGGGCCTGTACTTCGAGACCGGCGAAGGCCCACGCTTCAAGAAAGTCGTCAGCACCCTGGCCGACATCGAAGCCTTGCCGATCCCTGATCCGCAGAAAGACCTCGGCTACGTCATGGACGCGGTCAGCACCATCCGCCGCGAGCTGAATGGCCGTGTACCGCTGATCGGTTTCTCCGGCAGCCCGTGGACCCTGGCCACCTACATGGTCGAAGGCGGCTCGTCGAAAGACTTCCGCAAGACCAAGGCCATGCTCTACGACAACCCGCAAGCCATGCACCTGCTGCTGGACAAGCTGGCCCAGTCGGTCACCAGCTACCTTAACGGGCAGATCCTGGCCGGTGCGCAAGCGGTTCAGATCTTCGACACCTGGGGCGGCAACCTCTCGGCGGCGGCCTACCAGGAGTTCTCCCTGGCCTACATGCGCAAGATCGTCAGCGGCCTGATCCGCGAGCACGACGGGCGCAAGGTCCCGGTAATCCTCTTCACCAAGAACGGCGGCATGTGGCTGGAAAGCATCGCCGAAGCCGGCGCCGATGCCCTGGGCCTGGACTGGACCTGCGAAATCAGCGACGCCCGTCGCCGCGTCGGTGACAAGGTGGCCCTGCAGGGCAACATGGACCCGACCGTGCTCTACGCCAAACCGGAAGCCATCCGCGCCGAAGTCGCCCGCATCCTTGCCAGCTACGGCCAGGGCTCGGGCCACGTCTTCAACCTGGGTCACGGCATCACCCCGGAAGTCGATCCGGAGCACGCAGGTGTGTTCATCAACGCGGTGCACGAGCTGTCGGCGCAGTACCACGGCTGAGCGTCGCCCTGAGCAAATGAAAATGCCGCCATTTCTGGCGGCATTTTCATTTGTGCTTCAGTAGGTCCCGGCAGCGACCTTGCCGTGGGCGGTGCTGGCAGGTTTCGGCGGCTGTACCGATTGCTCCCTGGGCTCGTAGTAGAAGACCAGCGGCTGGGTCAGGTCGATCCTGACGATGGGTATGAATTTGCCGGTGGCAGCGATAAAGCTGTCCTGCATCTGCCGCGCCCGGTCAAGCGCGCTGTCGTCTCCCGAGAAATACAGCGCTTCCAGGGGCAGTTGCTCCGGAATATCCCGAGGCCAGGGTGCGATGACCATTTCGTTCCAGAACCTGCGCAGCTCCGGATTCGGGAAGTGATTGCGCGCATCGATGCTGAATTGGAACCAATGCGCCGTGGGTTCGAAATAGCAAGACTTGGTGCCGGTATGCTCGGCGAAGTGGGCTTGCCAGGTCGGGATGTCGACGATGCCGCTCAGGTGGCAGGGCTGTGGAAACAGGGTGGTCCCGCAACTCTTGATCCTGCTGTCGGTCCCGGCGTTGCTGGGGAACACGCAGCGGACCGTCAGCGGATGCCCGCTTGGTGCGCCCAGCTCGCGCATGATCAGCCCGGCATTTCCGGCGAGCTGCGTATTGCCGACATCGGCGCGGATATAGGAAAACGACACCCCTTCGCGCTCGATATTCTCATCACTGGGGTTCCAGAACTTCGGATTGGATGTATCCCTGATGGCGCGAACGATCACGCCATTGCAGTTGTAGCCGGAACTGCCATCGGCGCACGCGGGACGGGTGTCGTTGAAACGCTCTCGCAAGCGCAGCACCACGCTGGTTCCCGGGTCATCGGCACTGACGGCGGGAAGTGCTTGCAGGCTTAGCCAACTGGCGACCAGAAGCAGGAAGAGCGGCGGCAGACGGGAGGTGCCCATGGGATTTCCTCGTGCTTGAAGCGGGACGGGCCCGGGAAATCATCAAGCCACGGGTGCAGAACGGGCACAACTGACAGAAATAACAGGTGGGTGGGCGCTTTAAGTTTGAATTCAGCCTCCCTCGGTAATCTGATCCCATCAAAACCTGCCAAGGAATCAGAACCATGAAAACCCGTTACCTCGCCCTCATCCTCGCCCCTCTGTTCAGCACCGCTGCCCTGGCCGCCGGCATCGGCTACACCGGCCCTGGCGCGCAGAGCGTCACCACCGTCGCAGCCGCCAACGACGCCGCCGACGACACCCCGGTGGTACTGACCGGTTATGTGATCAAGAAGGTCAACAACGACGACAAGTACGAATTCAAGGACAACACCGGCACCATCACCGTCGAGATCGACAACGAAGACCTGCCGCCAGTGGCGTTCAACGACAAGACCAAGGTCAAGCTGACCGGCGAGGTGGAGAAGCACCTGATGTCGCGGGAAGTGGATGTGGATATCGTCGAGATCGTGAACTGATCCGAGGGCCTCATCGCTGGCAAGCCAGCTCCCACAGGTACTGCACATGGCTCAAGATGCGCAGTGCCCCTGTGGGAGCTGGCTTGCCAGCGATGCTTTTCAGGCGGTTTTCGGCGGCAGTTTGCTGAGGTACAAGGCAACCCCCAACGCCACCACCAGCAAGCTCCCGATAAACACCCCGATCCCGTTCCACCCCGCGTAGTGCCAAGCCACCCCGCCCGCCGTCCCCGCCACGCTCGACCCCGCGTAGTAGCTGAACAGGTACAGCGACGAAGCCTGCCCCTTGGCCTTGAGCGCGCGCCGGCCGATCCAGCTGCTGGCCACCGAGTGCGCGCCGAAGAAGCCGAAGGTGAATACCAGCATGCCGATGATGATCAGCGGCAGCGCGCTGAACAGGGTCAGCAACATGCCGCTGAACATCAGCAGGATGGTGCCCCAGAATACTCGGCGCCGGCCCAGTTTGTCGGCCAGGGCGCCGATCTGCGCCGAGCTGTAGATGCCCGACAGGTAGACGATCGACAACAGCCCTACCAGCGCCTGGCTCATGTGATACGGCTCGGCCAGCAGTCGATAGCCGATGTAGTTGAACAGGGTGACGAACGCCCCCATCAGCAGGAAGGCTTCGAGGAACAGCCACGGCAGCCCGGCATCCCGGAAGTGCAGGACGAAGCCGTCCAGCAGGCTGCGCGGGTTCATCGAGCGCGAACGGAAGTTGCGCGATTCGGGCAGCACCTTCCAGAACAGCGCCGCAGCGATCAGGGCCAGGCCACCGATCACCAGCATCGCCGTGTGCCAGCTGACGAAGTCGATCAGTACCCCGGCGATCAATCGCCCGCTCATCCCGCCAATGGCATTNNTTGCCGCCGATATACAACCCCATCGCCAGGCCGATGTGCTGCGGGTGAATCTCTTCGCTCAGGTAGGTCATCGCCACCGCCGCCAACCCGCTCAGCGACAGCCCCACCAGCGCGCGCATCGCCAGCACCCCTTCCCAGGTCGGCATCAGCGCACTGGCCAGGGTGCTCAGCGCCGCGCAGAACAGGGCGAAAACCATCACCGGCTTGCGCCCGATACGGTCGGAGATCGGCCCGGTAATCAGCAAGCCGAACGCCAGCAAGCCGGTGGACACTGACAGCACCAAGCTGCTCTGCGCCGCATTGATGGAGAAGTCCCGGGACAGCAGCGGCATCATCGGCTGCACGCAATAGAGCAGGGCGAAGGTCGCGAAGCCGCCGCAGAACAACGCCAGCACCGTGCGCATGAAGGCCGGCGTGCCTTTTTCGATCCAGCTTTCGGTCAGGGTGGCGGCAACGTCGGCTACCGGTGCGGGGGGAAGATCGTGGGCGTGTGGCGCTACAGCAGTTTTCACGGGAAACCTCGGCGGGGTGCGGCCTTGAGGGCAACTGCAAAAAAGCATATAGCTGGCTAATGATCATTTCCAATATATTGTTCGACCTGTTTGAGAGGTTTTACGACCTATTGGAGCGTCCATGGAATTGCGCCACCTGCGTTACTTCATCGCGGTCGCCGAAGAGCTGCACTTTGGCCGGGCCGCGCAGGTATTGGGGATCTCCCAGCCGCCCTTGAGCCAGCAGATCCAGGCCCTGGAACAGGAGCTGGGCGCGCGTTACCTGAGCCTGGAGCAATTGCTGGCAGAAGCGGATTTCGTCTGCCTGGTGGTGCCATTGAGTGCTCACACCAAGCACCTGATCGGCGCCGAGCAGTTCAAGCTGATGAAGNNAGCGCACCAATCGACGAGTGGCACTGAGCGAAGCCGGCCGGCTGTTCCTCGAAGAGGCGCGCCAGGTGCTGGCCCAGGTCGACAAGGCCGCCGATGTCGCCCGCCGTGCGCAACTGGGCGAACTGGGCGAAATGAAGATCGGCTTCACCTCGTCGGCGCCGTTCAATTCCAGCATTCCCAAGGCGATCTACAGCTTCCGCCAGCGTTTTCCGGCGGTGCACCTGAACCTCAAGGAAATGAGCAGCCGCGATGTCGCCGAGGCGCTGCTGGATGAAAGCATCGAAGTCGGCCTGATGCGGCCCTTGCCGTTACCGGAATCACTGGTCGCCACGGAGTTGTTCCGCGAGCCGCTGGTGGCGGTGCTGAATGCCGATCATCCGCTGGCCAGCCGTTCGGAAAAAGGTGTGCAACTGGCGGAGCTGGCCAACGAGCCGTTCGTGTTCTTCCCGCGCAGCTACGGCAGCGGCCTGCACGCGCAGTTGCTGAGCCTGGCGCGGCAAGCGGGGTTCACTCCGCATTTCGCCCAGGAGGCGGCGGAGGTCATGACCATCATCGGTCTGGTATCGGCGGGATTGGGGGTGTCGGTGCTGCCGGCGTCGTTCCAGCGCATGCGCATCGATGGCGTGGTGTACCGCACCCTGCTGGATGCCGATGCGGTCACCGCGGTCTGGCTGGTGCAACGGCGGGAGCAGGCATCGGCGATGGCCGGGGCCTTCGTCGAGCTGCTCACGCGCAAGAACTGAGCCGGATCAGTCGACCTTGGACAGGTCGCCCTTGATCGCGACACCGGCCATCACGGCACCGGCGTGGCACTCGTAGGTGCTGGCGTCCTTGCGCTCGACGCGCTTGTAGTTGCTGACGATGTTGGTCACGGCGTTGGCGCCGACTTTCTTCGCAGCATCCTGCATGGTCAGCAGGGCCGATTGCAGTGCCCACTCGCAGGCCGCTTCGTCGGTCTTGTTGAAGGCGTTGGTCTTCTTGTTGGTGGCGGCGCCCGGGCTGATCACGTTGACCTTGCCGCGCGGCTGCACGCCTGCCAGGTAGAACTTCACCGAACCGTCGAGTTTCTTCTCGGCGGTCATTTGCTGCACCACCTTCTCGAATGGCAGGTAATGCGTGGTGTCCCGGGCCTGGCTCAGACCTGGCAGGGCGCACAGCAGCAGGGCGGAGGTGGCGGTCCAGATTTTCAAACGCATGGTGTCTTTCCTTGATTAGTAATTGTTGGAGCGTTGTTCATTGACGGCGCGTTGCACCATCCGATCAGCTTCGATGCGTTGCAGTTCCCGCATGATGCTTTTATCGAGGTTGTAGACCCACCGGTTGTAATTGCGATGGATCTTGCCGTTGTTGTAGTCGAGGTTGCGACTGTCGCGGTAGTCGATGCGGAAGTTGCTCAGGCTGTAATGGATATCGACGGCGGCGAAGAAGGTGTTGCGCACCGTGATATCGGCCTGGACCAGGCCCGGTGTGGCGCGGCGCACGGTCCAGCCGCGTTCGGCGGCGGCCTTGAGGATGGCTTGCTGGATCTCTTCGTTGCTGTAGGAGTGGCCGACTACCAGCAACTCCTTGGGGGCCATGACCGGTTTCGAGGTACAACCGGCGACGAACGCCAGCATCAGGCCCAGGATGGCCGTGCGGATAAGTGAAGACATTCCTTTCTCTCCAGTTCGTTTCAGGCCCAGCGGCGGAAGATCAACGAGGTGTTGACGCCGCCGAAGGCGAAGTTGTTGCTCATGACGAATTCATTGCTGATGCTGCGGAACTCACCACGAAGGTAGTCCAGTTCGCCGCAACGTGGATCGATGTTTTCCAGGTTGAGGGTGTGCACGTAGCGGTCGCTGTTCAGCATTTCAATGCTGAACCACGCCTCCAGCGCGCCGCAAGCGCCCAGGGTATGCCCCAGGAAGCTTTTCTGTGAACTGATTGGCATCCGCGGGCCGAACAGGCTGCTGGTGGCCAGGGTCTCGGCGATATCGCCCTGCTCGGTGGCGGTGCCGTGGCCGTTGACGTAGCCGATGGCTTCCGGCGCCAGGCTGGCGTCTTCCAGGGCAAGTTCCATTGCCCGGCGCATGGTCGCCTGCTCGGGGCGGGTGGTGTGCTGGCCGTCGGCGTTGCTGCCGAAACCGACGATCTCGGCGTAGATATGCGCGCCACGGGCCAGGGCGTGTTCCAGCTCTTCGAGCACCAGCATGCCGCCGCCTTCGCCGATCACCAGGCCGTCGCGGCNNTTTCTCCGGGGTATCGTTCTTCAGGCTGGTGGCGTACAGCGCATCGAACACCATGGCCTCGGTCGGGCACAGTTCTTCGGCGCCGCCGGCGAGCATCATCGGCAGGCGGCCGAACTTGATCGCCTCGTAGGCATAGCCGATGCCCTGGCTGCCGCTGGTGCAGGCGCTGGACGTCGGGATCAGGCGGCCGGTGAGGTGGAAGAAGATGCTGATATTGGCCGCCGTGGTGTGCGGCATCATGCGCACGTAGGAGTTGGCATTGAGCCCTTCGGCCACCGAGTTCAGC